>CALCOP010000150.1 GCA_937897365.1 uncultured euryarchaeote | reverse complement strand
CCGCTGAATTGAGCCTCCATAGAAGGCCTACTGCTTGCCATACAGATTGCTCAAGGTATGAATTCAAATCCTCTTCATCAGTTGAAATTTCTTGAGGTTGAAAAACCACCAACCCTTCATCAGATGCTTCATCGACAACCTTGATGTCTTTTCGCAGAAGACGACCTACGTCGTCAAGGGTATTGGTCTGGTGGTGCTCGCACATCGATGCAACTCGCTCCTCCATCCAGTTCGGGAAGACTGAACTCTCCTCTGCGTCGAGGAGAGCATGGGCTTCAGTAGCATCGGTTTTGACAATATGGACATCAAGGCCATTGTCATCCAGAATGCGGGCTACTGTTGAAGCAGCGATATCCGTTCCAATGACAAAATACGGTCCTTGATGATGGCTTGTAGGACGGTTGATGTGGTGTTGATAAGACTCCATATCGAGCCTGGATTGATGCGTAACAATGTCACGCTTACGCACCACACCCATCACCGGCATTGATGGGAAGAAGGGTCGGTCGAACAAGCCATGGCACCACTGAATTCCAACCACTGATGAAGGATCACGTCCGTCAAGCGCATACTTGTCATTGAGAGTTTGACCGATATACAGGGAATGTTCCAATGATTCAGTCCACAAAGGTATGGCTTTACCCCAAGTCATTCGTAAATTGTTATGCAGTTCCCCGTGACGAAGAAGTGAGAATTGGCATGCATTCCACAATTCCATTGGCGATTCTGCGTATTCCATTTCATGGTCCTTCAGGCGAACGATTCGAGGGTCATCAGAGGTATCTCGCCATGATTGGAGTGCCCAGTCAGGAAGGTTGGATGAAGAATAAGGATCACTTGAAGAAAAGATGTGGTGCCAAGGATGCTCACGAAAAACAAGTAACTCATCAAGATATTTCTCTGAAGATTTCGTACCGACTGCTGCCGCCTCTCGAGCGACCTTCATCGGAGAAAGAAAACCGTAGTGAAAGGCAGCTGACAGACGGGATACGCCCGTGGGGTCTGCTGCGTTGTTGCGACGTCGGGCATAGCCATTCAAGCCCTTTTCATAGAAACCTTGCCACTTGCCTAATGCTGCTCGCTCCCCACCTCGCTCATGCCATACGGGGAAAACTGAGGGGTCAATCGAACACGAGCGTAACAGTTCAAACCGCTTCTGTACATTCTTGATGTGCTCAGAGACATTGATTGGCTCAAACGGCAGAGGACCAGAGTAAGCATCAGGATTGGTCTCCATGGCAGGCCATGTAGCTTGCAGCCTTTTTTTCCTCATCTTTTTGGTTGCGTCGCGAAACTTGTATGGTCGGTCAACCGACTTACCAAACAAAGGCATAGGTATGACGCAATGGCAATCAATATCAAACACTGGGCATGCAGCACTTGCGGCAATAGTATCGACCCAATCTGTCCACGGTGGAAGTGGAAACAGGTCAGTGATGATGCAACTTGCAGACTGACTGAACGACTTCATAACAGATGGGCGATGACCTTCTCGGGCGAGGTGAAGCACATATCGAAGCCCTGCTTTTCTGCACCCTTCATCCATGTCAACCGCTGCATCAAGCAACATGTTGTGATGCCGTAATGATGCGTGAGGATAACGCTCATCAATGGCGTGATAAATCAGCAAGGGTAAGTTATGTTCTACAGCGATATGCTTTCCGAGATCAATAGCTGGATTTTCATGAAGTCGAAACGAAGATTTCAACCAAACCACAACAGGTCCTGAACCATGAGGTTCAGTAATGCTGTTGCGATGGCGTGTCCGCTCACTCAAGTGAGGCGGAAGTGTTTCAAGCATGGTTCTCGAAATGCTGTTCTGGATATATACCACTGTTTTCGACTCTTAATCAACAGTGATGGATGCCGACACTGTATAATTTGTATTATACAAAATATATTTGTTTGATTAGCGCTTTTCATAGATAATTATGATATAGGTCACCTCTAAATCCATTCTTTTGAGAGGGGGAACAACGTTCATTAAGGAGAGTATATTAGTTCAACTATGAAAAAGAGCACACTTTTTGTTTGTACGATTTTGCTGATGAGCGTTCTTCCATTAGGATTTTTATCTACCGCAGTAGCAACGCCCAATCAGCACTCCATATCTGTAGGCTCCAATCAATACCAACAGATATCACTCGGTCAAATCACTGAAGGAGATGAATTGATCGTTGAATACAATCTTGAT
>CALCOP010000149.1 GCA_937897365.1 uncultured euryarchaeote | reverse complement strand
TCAAGGGGCCCCCTTTAACCCGTATGTGAAAACAAGGGTACCGACGTATGCGTATGTGGATCCGAGGGGTCCCGTTGTATACAGCAACCCTCGAGTCTACCCTTGGGTTTAGTTTGCCATTTGCAAATGCTTGACTGAAGGTGCGATTCCCAAGTCCTTAGGGAAAAACATGGTCGGTATTGGGATAGGTATAGGCGTAATTTCTTCACCAACCAAGGCGACACGACTTGGACGTGAATCTGACAAAACTTTTCGGCCTGTAAGCGGAGCGATTTTGTTTGAAAAGTCCATGATATCGTCGTGACTCGGCATGTTTTCTACACCAAGGTTTTCTCGACTGTGTCCAACGAAAACATATCCCTTATTTTCAATGTAATCGGGATCAGCTCTTCGGTCAAGTGCTGCAAATTCTTTGATATGTTGGTCGGACATGTTAATACCCTTCATCAAAGTGTGGCGACAGACAATTCTCGTGTCAAGAGAAGGGAGAAGATCGAGCGTTTGAGAGAACTTATCCCAAGCATTTGAATTCCATTTTGGTTTGCAGACTTCGTCAAACACCTTCTTGTTTGGAGCATCGACTGAGACATAGAGTTGAGTCGGTAAAGTATCCAACTTTTCAATGACCTTAGGCAGAGTTCCATTTGTAACAAGCATAGTCGTCATACCATGCTTATGACACAAATCCATGTATTCAGAAAGGCGTGTATAGAGCGTAGGTTCACCGTTAAGAGAAATAGCAACGTGTTTTGGATTTTGAGCATCCAACCACTTTTCACGTGGTACTTTTGGATTACCGCCAAAACCAGAAAGAAGCCGGCGCTGAGCCCTTACTGATTCGTAGAGCAGTTCCTTTGGATCTTGGTCAGTTAACTCCAATGTATCCATGTGTGGCTCTCGCCAGCAGTACGTGCATGCGAGATTACACTGGTCGACAACTGGAGACATCTGCATGCAATTATGACTCTTGACGCCGTAGAACTTGCCTTTGTAGCACTGGCGATCACGGAGCAGAGATTCTTTGGTCCAATGACATGTTTTGACTCCGCCGTGCTCACCAACAATGTGGTAGCGCTGCTTCTGCAATTTTGCTTTTAGTGCAAGGTCCATTCCAGCCATTAGGCTCACTCCCAGTCCTGATTCCACTGTTGTGACAAGCACTGTCGGGAAGGGGCTCGATGAACACCCGTCTCAAATCGGTGTTATCAATCCTCGCTCAACGATTGAGAATTGGCAAAAATGCATTTGCAGCCTTTTCACACGCATTTGCAACATCATCAAGGCGTTGTAACACACGATACATGTGCATAGCAGCAAGTGGTGAATCATCACCATTGCTGAAGACATAACCGGCAGCATTTGCCTCGACAACATCCGCTTCGTG
>CALCOP010000148.1 GCA_937897365.1 uncultured euryarchaeote | reverse complement strand
CTTTGGTGAGCTTTGAGGAGCCCGTTGCACCGCATTCATCTTCCCAATGAACCAAAGGATATTCGTATCCTGTGACTCGAACTTTATCCAAGCCACCGCGTGAGTTTAACGGACTCCAAGGGAACCAGTCAGGTGGTAATTCTCGACCTGAAATACGTTCAATGGTTTCACGTATGTCATCTGCTCTATCGCATGCAATCTTTGAAAGTTCGGCAAAGCGGCCGTTTCTATAGGATTCAAGGTTGTCAATCAATCGTGGGCGAACACCAATTTCTTCGAGAGCCTTGAGAAACGGTTCAAGGAAGTGATTCGCATAGGTCCAGCCTTCGTTGTCAAAACGTTCCCAGTCAGGATTCCCGTCTTCTTTTGGAGCAGGGATTGCTCCAAGTTGGTTGCCGACGAATTGTTCGTATTCTGGTCCGAGAAATTCATACACTTTGCGAAGCGGGTCAGCGCTGTCAATGATAAACACAAAATCGACATCAAGGCCAGCATTTTTGGCTGCACGAGCAATCATGTCGCCGGTGAGTATCTCACGCAGATGCCCAATGTGAAATTCTCCACTCGGTGTAATTCCAGTAGAAACAACATGCGTGTCGCCCTTGTGAGCGAGTGCTTGTGCTGCCACATCTGCCCAGTGCATGCGTTCACCTCAAACAGGAACAGCTCGAATAATGCCACGCAAGGGTACTTCGTCGATTTCATTGCGGTCGGTTTTGTTAACCAGCACGATGGCAAGTCCGACGACTCCTCCTGCTGCTCGAATTGCTCCGATTGTTTTTCGCATGGTCGTTCCCGATGACAACACGTCATCGATGATTACAACTTTCTTGCCAGAAACTTGACCGTATTTACTGGAGAGAACACCCTGACCATCGTCACCTTCGACGTTTCTGTAGATGGTAACTTCTGAGCCTAAGCAACTTGCAACTTCGTGTGCAAAACTGATTCCGTTGATTGAGATTCCTACAATGGTGTCAATGCCTTGAGATCCAAGTTCCTCATCAGCAATGTCCGCCATAATGGTGCCGACAGCAGCAATTCGCTCAGGGCGAACACCAATGCTTCTCCATCCGATGAGAACATCAGACGGTCTCTCACCAGTTTCTCCTTCAGTCAAGAGCCATGAAATGGTGTCTTGGGAAAGTGATAATTCGTCTGCAATTTGCTGAGAATTCAATCCTTCTTTTCGTAATCCAAAGGCTTGTGCACGCATTTCTTCAATACTCGATACCATTGTACTCATTCGGGGGTAGAGTCACTGACTCATCAACCCTTTGCATATTCGCCATGTAGAGCCCCCAACATGCCCAGTCTCCAAAGGCTTCAAGAAAGAGCGACACAGGCCATTGACTATGAGCGACTTCGATTATGAGTCCTTGCTGGACAGAGCACGGGAGAATATTCCTGAAGAAATCTCTTCACGTTCTCGCTGGCGACTTCCTGAACCTCAAATTCTCATTGAAGGTCAAAATACGATTTTTCGTAATTTCAATGAAGTTGTTTCAATGATGGAAAGAGACGATAATCACGTCTATCAATACATCTTGAATGAACTTGGTACCTCCGGTTCTCGCGACGGACCTCGTGCACGATTCAAGGGGCGAATACCTCCAAAAAGAATCAAAAAGACAATCGTAAATTATGTCAATTCTTACATCAAGTGTACGCAATGTGGTGCACCTGATACAAACTTCATCAAGCAAGACCGAACGACCTTGCTCAAGTGTCAAGCCTGTGGAGCAACTCGCCCTGTCAAACTCTGATTTAGTCAAGGTAAAATCGTATTTCTTCAATCGATTTTTTCTTAATGCTCGGAACGGATGTAGGGTAACCTGCTTTCAGTAAACCGATGATACGCTCGACGCTCGGATCGATATTCAATACGGAATAGAGTTCACTGTCTCGTGTCAATCCACCCGTGCTCCATTGGCATCCAATGCCATGAGCCCACAGTGCCAATACAGCATTGTGTAATGCACAAACCGATGCAGCATAATCCTCTTCTTCACGGAATGAATCCTCTGGATTTCGTAATGATGTGACTGCAATGAGGGCAGGAGGTGAGAGAATCTTTCCACGTGCTCGCTCAAGAACGGCGTCGTCAACTTCGGGTTTCTTTGCTTTCTTTTTTGCCAAACGCTCAACAGCAGGGAGGAGTTTTTCTCGTGTGGATGGACCAAGAGCATAAAATTTCCAAGGATGCGTGTGTTTGTGGCACGGTGCATATCGAGCGGCTTCAAAAGCCTCTTCCAGTATGTGGTGAGGGATTTCTTTTGGTTCAAACTTGTAAACAGTTCTACGCTCGATGATATTCGTCAAGACTTCAGACATTGTATCACTTCTCCAAAAGAGATATTTTTTCAGCAAGAGCAATATCGGCTTCGGTTACCGCTCCTGCATCATGAGTAAACAATTCTATGACGACATAACCCCATCCGAAATGGAGTTCGGGGTGGTGATTTTCCTGTTCAGAAAGGATGGACACTGCATCAATGAAGACTTTCGCATCTGCAAAGTTTTCAAATTCGTATTCGGACATGAGTCGCCCATCAACAATCTCCCAACCTTCGGGAGTTTCCATTCACTCAACCCCAGAGGTGCGCATCATCGCTGCCTTCGCTTTCCTTCTCCACCTTTTCATGAAGTTTAGAGCGACGCTTCATGTCCGCTCTCTCAAATGCGAGGAGGTTTTTGTCATCGATGTATGCAGGACGTGTGTGAGCAACTAAGACGATTCTTGCAATGATGTCTCGAGCAATGAAATGGGTTCTTCCATCCTCGGTCAGCAATTCGATACTTGATTTGCCGGACGACAAGAGTCGGCCACAAAGCCACGTTTCTTCACCCGAATTTGCCATGGCACGAGCATCCAAGAGAATTTCAACTAAATCATCACGGCGCAGGCCATGACGTCGCTTGAGTAAATCTCCATTGTGAACATCAACGAACTCTGAGAGGTCAGGTGACCCCATTCCTTCCCACAGCGATGTTGCCCAGTCCGGTAGTTCAATTCCTTGCTTCTTCTTACTCGCCATGTACCGTTCACGCGGCGAGGCTACTTGAACCTCGCTCTATGATTCGCATGAAACACAGATTGCCCCCTTCTTCAACGGATGTCTTCATCAAGGGTGGGCGACCGGCTTAGGACGGGGAGTAGTGTATGAAAGTCTCATGGCGAAAGCTTCCCACAGTTCTTCTTGAGGAAGAAATTCTCGACAAAGCCTTCTCCCGCGCAAAGAAGGCAGCCGACCGAGTCGATGATTCAGATCGGATATTCAGAGTTCGAAAACAGATGAACAGAATGGTTCAAACCGCTGCAGACATAATTGCTACAACCTTTCAAGATACCGTCAATACATGGCCATCACTTGACCAATCGCCTCAGTTTGATATCTCGATGATTGATGCTTGTGTTGGCTGTGATGATTATCGCCATCACCTCTCTATGCTCCAGTGGGGCGGAAAACAGGTACTCAATATCGCAGGCCAAAACAGCAAAAAAATTGTTCGAACCGCCCGAACGGATCTGATGCATGATGCTCGTAGAGAGGCCTATGGTCGAATATCATCCATCATGCGTCGGGTCGGCCCCTCGCTGGATTGGTTGAGCTCCGCCCGTGAGACGCTCAAGCGATTGCCGACAATAGACCAACTTCTGCCATGTATCGTGGTGTGTGGTGCACCGAATGTCGGGAAATCTGCCTTCATATCTGCTTTGAGTTCAGGAAATATGGAAGTGAACCATTATCCGTTTACAACCAAGCAAATCCACGTTGGCCATTTTGAACATCGGCGCTTGCAATACCAGTTAGTTGACACCCCAGGTCTACTTGACCGTCCGATGGAAAAGCGTAATTCCATTGAATTACAAGCAATTGCTGCGTTAGAAAATGTTGGTTCATTGGTTCTTTTCTTGATGGATGAAAGTGAAGATTGTGGAACCTCGCTTGAAGAGCAACAGCATTTGCTTGAAGATGTTCGGAAGTTATTACCAGGGACCGATTTGATGGTTGTAACCTCCAAGGCTGACTTGTTAAAGCCGCTTCCTGAAGGTTGGGACGAGGTTCAATCCGCTGAACAAAACTGGCGCGATGAGGGCTCGGAGGGTGACCCTGAATTGCCTCTGCTGTATGACCCCAAAGGGCGTGTAACCATGTCAGCAACCGAATTTGTTGGTATGGATTCGATGCGCTTGGAGATCGTTCGTCGTGTGAAAATCGCTCGTCCGGTTAATCCAATGGAACTACCAGATGGCTGGTATCGCAGAGACCAGTGATCACATCTATTCAAGAGGTCTGTTACTGATTGCAAATACACTGGATAAGTTGTTTAATTCGTCAGTAGGTGAATATTTATTTGCTTCGCGCTCTACCCGAGGATTATGAGTAGGAATAAATTAATTATAATCTTAGTAGCCCTTATTTTGCCTTTATCTGGGTGTTTGGATTCACAATTAGCTGAAACATCTGCTGGTGGCGGACTGTCTATGTATAGTTTTAATGGCCAAGATGCGGCTGGCTCTATGGACGATACTGGCGGTGATGTTTTAGTCGATGTAGAACTTGACTCAGGGGATTCAATTCTTTGGTCTGAAGTGTTTATACGTA
>CALCOP010000147.1 GCA_937897365.1 uncultured euryarchaeote | reverse complement strand
AACCCTCTGTATTTTATTTTCGGATACGAAGGGCTTTCAGTGGGTCGATACAGACACTACCCATGTAAATATACGAGCAAGAGGGGGCCTTGTATGTGGCCTCAAAAATTGATATTGAATTGTAATAGAATTATCCATGAACGTCCAAACCCAAATACGACTCGAACTAAACTCGAATTTTTGGTTTCCAATCCTTGAAAGCGAGATGAGCAGGAGGTGTTCCCGAACCATCCTTTTCATATTCCTTTACACGGTCGTAAAGCCAAATGAACCATTCCATTTCTTTGTCGCCTTCGCTTTCACGAATCGGTTCAAGGAAGAATGAAAATGCCTCATAAGTCTTTACAAAAACGCCTGAAAAAAGGTCATAAAAAGCGTGAAAGTCCATATCCCGACGATGGATAAGAACTCCAATACCTTCCCAGGTTGTAAGAACTGTAGCTACCTTTGGCCAATCATCGCCAAAATGTTCTTTGATTTGCTTGAAATCTTTGATTGTGTCTCCAGTCCTATCGAAGTCAAATTCTGCATATATGATTGATGTTAGGCCAGATACGAAGTCTTGGCTCTGGAAATTAGAAGCTAAATTCATTGCAGTTGTGCTGTTTCTCGAGAGCCGGAGTTCCTTAATCTGAAACCATGAATATACGGCAGCACCGAGAATTGTAAACAACCCGATTATCTCAGCCCATGATGCTGCAGTATCCAACTCCATGTTTCAGCCAAACCGGATTTAATATTTGACTAATTCCATGGCGAACTTCGTCTTTTTCCAAACGCTAACGCTTGCTCACCCATTGTTAGAACAGGACATTGACCTAAAATAAATCGAAGAGAGCAAAAATAAGTACCAGACCGAAGAAAACGAACGAGTCCAATATAATCCAAGTGAATAGGCTAATCTTTTTCCGACCCTTTACGGAATCGTTTGTCATATATCTCCTAAATCACGGCTATCAATAATCAATTCGGGAACGAATCACTGGTTTTAGAGAAGCCATACTAAAAAACGTGATGCAATCGTATTTTTTCAAATGAATGGGTTCAGTTTTTGTAATTTCTATCCGGATAAAGATTGATAAATCGGAAATAGAGACAATAATCCATGCAGAAGATTGCGATTCTACTGGGCGTTATACTTGTGGCAGCAAGTTTGAGTGGATGCTTAGATTCAAACGAAAGTTCAGACGGTGGAGAAAATACGGATGCCATTAATCAGGACCTCGATAATACTGAATTAAACGATGAAAATGTAGATCAAAACTTGGATAATGATACTGAAGGTCAGGGCAATGAGGATGTACTTCCCGATGGCGGTGATGAAAATCAAGGCAATGAGAGTACAGTTCCTGATGGCGGTGATGAAAATCAAGGCAATGAGAGTATCGATCCCGATAATGGCTCACAAACCCCCGACGATGGTGACGATGATCAGCAAACCCCTGATGATCCTATTAACTCCAATAACAGAGTGAATATTTATGATCAGAACTGGAGCACTCTCATTCAGGATTGTGACGACAACCTCAATCCTAGTGTTTGGCAAGCTTCAGGTGTAAATGCCTTGTTTGAGGCTCTTGACTATGATAACAGTAGCGACGTAAGTTACTGTGAGATATTTGTCAAAATAGATCACCAACTAATGCCTTACAGTAATGATTACGCCATGCACCGATGGACTTCGAGTAAGTCAGATTCCTTTACTTGGGAGGCATTGGATGATGTTGAAAGGTTCTCTTCATCAATTTCGAATGAGTTACAAGATGCGTTCGAAAACGCAGATGTGGATGAAGATCAGCACATTGATGGGTCAGAGATTGATGCATTCCTACTGGAAATGTTTGATATCTACTTCCCAGATGGCAATTCAAATTATGATAACTATGTAGAATACAGCATAGATAGTATTCGTGATGGTATACTGCCTTTGGCAGATGTTGGTGATGACGGAGTCTTGAATTTCGCTGAATTTACTGAATATTATCTCTTAGGAGATGAATATTATTATTTCGATGTATACATTTTCCACAGCGAGTTATCCAATACCTTTGAGTATGCCCTTGCTTATAGCCCATATGAGTTGTTTAATGTCACAGATACCGATCAAAACGGTATTATTACAGTTGACGATTTTATTTATCTCGGGACTGATTTTGAAGGAGATCAAGATTTTTATTGGGATATTTGTGAATGGCAACCTGAACAAAATGAATACATGTGTTGGATGAGTGATTGGGAACTTGACGATGATGGTGAAGGATTTTCGGAATGTGAAGAAGTTTCACCAGGTCAATGGTATTGTGATGGGGGGGCGACCGATGAGGACGATGATGAGGACGATGATGAGGACAACGATGAGGACGAAAACACCCCGTCGATTTCAGCACAAGATTGGCATATTTTCTCGTATGGTTACTGTGAATGGGAAGGTAATCAAAGCTCGGATGTAAATGACGTTTGGTGGTGTATGTCAGATAGTTCTGATAATGAATGGCACAGTGAATGGCATTACTGCGTTCTACACGGATTCGACTGGCATTGTACGAACTTTTTTGGGCCAATTGAAGAGGATAGAAATTCTTACTATTATTATGATTTATGGCGGTCCTATATGTTTGATTTTGAAGAAGAATACATAGAAAATATATTTTCAAAAATATTCTACTGTGCGAGCGGTGATGATGATTTTGTAGACATTGAAGAATTTACCCAACTGTATTACCTTATGTTGATTGATGACAGCAATCTCGCCAGTTTTTGCGTGCTCGACGTTGATGGTGATATGAATTTAACAGTCAGTGAGATCGTCTCGTCTACCAACCAGGCGTCGATTTACTGGTATGGCATTCAAGCAATTGGAGATTTCAATTTCGATGTTTTGACCAACATCTTTTCTCAATTTGATGTCGATGAAAGCAACAGTCTTGATTACAGCGAATATACAGAGAGTAAGTATTGGAAAAGTATGGGGTATATTGACTATTCAAATGGATTTATTTGTGGAGATGGCACGGTTATTTCTCAGTCCTATGTGAATGATGGTATAGTCGATTGTTCTGATGGCTCAGATGAATCTTCAGATGAAGACGATACATTCGTTTGTAATAACGGTGAGGAAATTCCTGCGTCGTGGGTGAATGACGGTGAAGATGACTGTTCTGATGGTTCTGATGAAAATTATGATCCTTATGTTATCCGAGTTTCGCTAAGCCCTTGTGGTCACGAAAACGATGGAGTTTGCATTGGTTTAGAATGTGGCTTCCCAGAATTTAGCACTTTGGATAATAACTCCAATGGGACTCTCAATATCAGTGAATTCGTGTTGGGATTAAAAGAGTTTGATGACCGCTACAGTTATGATTATTTGATTAATATATTTGAGTATCTTACCGGTTATGAGGATGATGCAGCTGTGAATGAATCACTGTACTCGATTATGGATTTTGGTGAATTTGACAGGATTTGTTTTGGTCTCGAGTGTACAATTCCTCAGTTTACTGAACTTGACTCGAATGCAGATGGGATGTTGGATAGAGGTGAATTTGTTAATGGTCTCAGCGAGGCCGACCCTCGGTACAGCGACCAGTATTCAGACATGTTTAACGAAACCAGCGGTTCAGATCAGTTACTTGATAAAAATGAATATGATGAATTTACAGAACAACTAAATTTCTATTCTTACCCTGATGAGGGCGTCATAAACCATAGTGAAGCCGACCTAAACTTTTCCAAGGTGAGTCCACGTTGTTGGCACATCCAATTTTTTGACGGAACGAACCCGGATTTCAGCAACTGGGGAGGCTCAGTTCAATTTACTGATTCAAATGGAGTGGTTAGTACAATTGAGGATTTTTCCCACTATTTGTCGTTTGTTTCACTCAATGAATCATTGACCTGGACAATTGAATATACCTTTGATGAAGACGATGTCGGATTCATAATAGACGGTGTGACATATGAGGGTGGAAATTTTGGTGGTGAAGGAACAATTGTTCTAACGTTCACAGAATGAACGAGATAATTTTACTACGCAGTAAGGCATTGAAATCTTGCTGATTGCACTTTACCTACACACAATGATCGACAATCTCTCACCGAGTTTTGCCATAGACGGGTCTATGTATAAATATCAATTCATACTGGAATTACTATGAAGGATTGTTCCGTCTTCATCATTTCCGTACTTCTTGTTTGTGTTGCCATACAACCTCTCTCTCATGTTGAGCATTCGGATGCCTTAGAGCAACCACTTTCACTTTTGACTGATGAATCACAAACTGAAACTGCAAGCATGACTCTTGATTTGACCAGTTGGCACCTTTCTGAAGGAGATTACATTCAGTTTTCGAATTATGGTGATGACTATTTCCAGTTGTTAAACAACAGCGGTCATAGTCCTGAAATGA
>CALCOP010000146.1 GCA_937897365.1 uncultured euryarchaeote | reverse complement strand
CGATATTCCACCCGTATCAAAAGTAATTCCTTTTCCAACAAGCATTGGGCATCTGCCGCTCTTTTCACGGTTCATCTCAAAGATAACCATACATGGTTTTCGAGCAGAACCCATTCCAACAGCGACCAATCCACCCATACCTGCTTTGATTGCTTGGTCGTAATTGATGATGGTCACTTTGACGTTATCGTATTGTTTCGCCCATTCCCATGCTTGGTCTGCAAATGCTTCCGGATACATGTCGTTTGGAGGGCAGTTTCCAAGATCTCGTGAAAGGTGAACGCCAGAGGCAACTCCTGCGTGAATTTTAATGAGTTTAGCAAGAGGTTCTTCTTGCCCTTCATCACATGTAACTCGAACATCAATTTCGGCTTCTTTGTCGTCTTCATCTTGCATCTTGTAGTGGTCATATGAATAATCACGCAACAACATACCTTCGATGAACGCACCCATGGATTCGACCGGAGTGCCACTGAATCGAACGGTCAAATCAGTACCGTGGGCTTTCTTTCGGTTTGCGATGACTGCTGCACCTGCTTTGCGATAAGCGTGGACGTCAGCATCATCTTCTTTGCCAAGGCCGACAAGCATTGCTTTACCGCCTTCGCTTCCGATAATGGAAATTGTTGTCTTGACTTTGGCTTTGAAGTCGCCCTCTGAAAGTATGCGGTTGATTTGACCTTTCAATGCAGTATGTAGGCCTTCTTGAAGAGAATTGGGGACTGCTTCTGAGCCTTCAAAAAGGGGCAAAATGAGGGTTCCGTTAATGTTATGGCCGGGGCTTACGCTTACTTTCATGAGTTCACCTATGCTTGCGTAGGTGGTCCGGCACTTCAATTCTCGCCCGTAACATTCAGTTCAATGTCTTCATCGTCATCGGGATTACGGCGAGTCTCTGCTTCGTTTGCGAATGCAGCAACTCCTACGATAGCAACGAGAACTGATACCGGATTAAACAATCCGTATCCAATGAGAAAACGGTCATTCTCGCTCTCCACGAGCATTGCGCTTACGTTAACCGTTTCATTGACCCACGTGGCAGCATTGATGACCCGCTTTTGATAATAGAGGTTCCACATTCCATCCTCGGTAAGCATGCCTTCGTTGAACGAAAATGAGACGACGGAACTGTTCGTAGCGTTCACTTCAAAGTAAGGTGAAGACCATACGACTTCACCATTTCCACTGATATATTCGAGACTGGCATTTGCAGTTGAAGCCATTCCGTGGTTTGCAACATCCAATGTGAGTGTGTCATCATCAATCGTTATCGATTGAACATCAAGACGAGCGCGCCAATACCACACGTTGTTGATGAGGTATCTCATGACATCCATCTCCTCTCCTAATCGATCATTGAGATTCTCAACTGAACCGGGTACAAATTGTTCATCGTCGGTTTCGAACGTGAAGGTTGGGAATCCCATTACGCCGTAACCGTAGTCTCTACTTGTCCCACAATTCGGATACAAACCTTGATTTGCATTTTGAATTGGAATGTCAGAAATCCCTCCATTCACATCCTCTCGGATGCCGTGGAATAATTCCCAGTCCGGTGGTTGTTCAGGCCATTTTCCCCAAGGATAGAGAATAATCCAAACACCAGTATGCATAGTCACATAGAGGTCTGCATCTGGGACGACGGTATTCATGTAGACCGAATTAGCAAGCGTTTCTGGCTCGCTAAATGCGGCAGTGCCTGGTTGAGTCGTGGGGCATGAGTTCCAGTAGTGGTCGTAGTTTCGGTTTAAATCAACTTGACCGAGATTCCATCGGGTATCAATGTCATTGCCGTCCGGGTTAAGCATGATGAGAACGTGAACTTCTGAATTTTGTAAGACCTGAATTGCTTCCTCGTTACCTTCAACCCAACCGTCAATATACCACTTTGCCGATAGCCATGCTAAGGCAGTTCCAAGATATTCATTGCCATGATGACCGCCATCGATGTAAATGATTTCTTTCGCACTTCCGTTGGCTTTGTATTCCGTAGACCAGTCAGATAATTGAACAACCCACAGAGTTTTTCCAGCTCGTGATTTACCGACGTCTTCCAATTTCACAATATCTGGATGGTCATCAGCCCATTCATTCACTTCTAATGTCATTGCAGCCCAAGTCATGTGGACATGGCTATCGATTGGGTCACCAGGCCACGCCTCATCTTGATCGACTTCGGCGTGAACAGTGGGAAGGGGTACAACCGGAAGGAGCAGGCACAAAATCAGACCAATGGCTACTCGCATGGATGGTGCTGTAATGCAAGAATCAAAAACACTTGGGTTCGTTACCAATCCGATGTAAAGGCGTTTGGATTAGTCACACGTTCGGATTCACGCGTCCAAATTGAATTGATATTGGTCTGGCCGCCATAAATGTCGGCAAAGGGATCAATTTCCTCAGGTTCCAAATTTCGCTGCATGTAAGCCTCGACCCGTTCTCGCAAATCAGGTTTAAACTTCCAGTAGTGAATCCTCCATTCACGGCCGTCCCAGAGAGTCGTTTCCTCAGATTCAGTTGTTAAAAGGTCATAATCTTGGAACATGTAAAACAGGTTTCGATCCGTAGGCTCCAATGCATTATCGATAATCCGATTGTAAAATCCAAAAAATCCGAGTGCGTGTTCTGCCATGCCTTGTGCCACTTCTTCATCCATCTCCAAATCGATGTGTTGTTGAATAGCACGAGTAAGTTCCGATAATGTCATTGTCATTTTTCTCTCCCCTCATCCCGCCAAATTACTTCGCAGACACTGTATAGTATTGTCATCCGACCCATATAGACTCATCGCTCATATTTCATGAAAAACACAAAAAAAAGTGAATATTGTCCCCCCAGCACCCATGAAAAAGGGGTTCGCGAGAAGCCCCCCACATGCAACCCAACAGGCGACTCGACTTAAACAACATCAATCAACAGCCTCAAAAACGCCTGTGCAAGGGCAAGGATGTGAGCGAAGAGTATGTGGAGGGTAATTTCCTTGGCTTACCAGAAAAGGGAAGCGAAGTCGATGTCGCTATCTTGCAACTGCCTTACGAACTCACGACCTCTTACGGACAGGGTACCGCTGGTGGCCCTGCCGCATGTGTTGTCGCAAGTGCTCAAGTCGAGTTATTCGATGCTTCGCTTGGCGAAGATTTACCGGCAGGTAGTGCTCTGTTCACCGCACCAGAATGGGACGCAGAAGGAAACAGTCTCACAGAGCAGTTAGACAACATTACCGGATACCTGAAGCCTTGGTTTGCTGGAGATTGCTTTCCTCTCATCTTAGGCGGAGAGCATGGAATCTTACCGCCTCTGGTCATGGCAGCGCAGCATCACCCTCTCGTCGATGAGGACCTAAGTCGCTTGACGATTGTACAAATTGACGCCCATGCAGACCTGCGCCAACAACTTGATGGTGAAAGATATTCTCATGCTTGTGCCGCAAGTCGTTCGCTTGACTTGGGAGTTGGTCGACTGTTTCAGATAGGTATTCGTGCATATTCTAAGCAGGAAGCGGAAGTTATCGAACAGGATAATCGGGTCAAAACTTTCTTTGCTCGTGATACGCAATCCCCCTCAAACGGAGAAGAAGCGTGGAGCTCTTGCTTGGAGGAACTCAGAAACTTATCTGGACCAGTTCATCTTACAATTGACATCGATGGCTTGGATGGGAGTATTGTACCGGCCACAGGAACTCCAGTTCCCGGCGGTCTCTCTTTTTGGCAAGCAACTGAAACAATCGAAGCAGTTTTTTCTGCTGCTGATGCGACCGTTATCAGTGCTGATGTGAATGAAATCGTAGCCCAAGAACATACGCCTCTAACTCAATTTACTGCTGCCATGATTGCTACAAAGGTGATTGCAACACATGTCAAGGCTCGCAAAGAAGGTCGTTGGATTTCGACTGCTGCGCAAGCAGGGAAAAAACGCCACCCGGAAGTATCTCATTTTTTTAAAAATCAAATACAAAGTGAAATACCTTAAAAATCAGCATGAAAGGGGGGATATGGGTGACGAATATGCAATCTCATGGCGCTCATGTCTTCCTTGATTACACAGGATATGTTCCCCCTCTGAAAAATGATGCTCAATGGATCCTCGAACTTCTTGAACAAGCTGTGGAACGCAGTGATGCGCGAAATGTGCACTCCCATGTTGAGCCGTTCGATGGAACGCTCTCTCCAATCGGATTTGCTGCGGTCGTCTTACTCGACGAAAGTCATGTGACTGCCCATTGCTATTCCGAAAGTGGATGGTTGGCTGTGGATTGTTTTACCTGTGGCGGCTCAGATCCGGATGCCTTAGCAGACGATATTCATGCGCAACTTGTAGAAAAAATACCTGCCTTAGTTCTCAAACGTAGACAGCGTGTTGCTCGCTTCTTACACGAGGAGGGATAAGATGTCTATTCGCGCTTTTATCGATCAACATTACCGGCATTTCAACGCTGGTGAATTGGCTCGTGCTGCTCGGTCTTTAACGAATTTTTTAAGTGATGGTGGGAAAATAT
Source organism: uncultured euryarchaeote (assembly GCA_937897365.1). Lineage (GTDB taxonomy): Archaea > Thermoplasmatota > Poseidoniia > Poseidoniales > Poseidoniaceae > MGIIa-L1. The sequence continues at coordinate 6,499 of CALCOP010000146.1, read as the reverse complement.
TTGTCACGCTTGCTGGGGCAATGAGTACCGCTGAACTTGGCCGCAGTCTTGCACCCATGATCCGAGCGGGACATGTTGCTGGCATCTCATGTACGGGTGCGAATTTGGAAGAAGATGTGTTTCATTTGGTCGCCCATAAATCGTACGTGTCGATTGATAATTGGCGCAATTTGTCCGCCGAAGACGATGCTAAATTGCTCGAAAGAAAATTAAACAGAGTCACCGATATTTGTATCCCTGAAGAAGAAGCCTTCCGGAAAATTGAGCACCACATTGTGTCGTGCTGGAAACAAGCAGATAAGGCAGGTGTTTCCAAACTACCTCACGAATACTTCTACCAGTTACTGCAAGATGGAACTTTAGATTCCACTTTTGAGGCAGACCCAAATGATTCATGGCTCTATGCTGCCGCCAAAATGAATCTTCCAATTTATGTCCCCGGTTGGGAAGATTCAACATTAGGAAATATCTTTGCTGCTCGATGTATTGAAGGTGAAATTCGGTCATCAACAATCAAGAATGGTGTTGAATACATGATGCATTTAGCTGAATGGTATGAATCTCGAACAGAATCAATGGCTTTCCTGCAAATAGGTGGCGGGATTGCAGGTGACTTCCCAATTTGTGTGGTTCCAATGCTCCACCAAGACCTGCAACGAAAGGTTCCATTATGGAGTTGGTATTGCCAAATTAGTGAATCTTCACCATCGTATGGTAGCTATTCTGGAGCACCACCAAATGAAAAAATCACATGGGGTAAACTCGATGTAAAGACGCCTAAATTTGTGATAGAAAGTGATGCTACTCTTGTCGCTCCGTTGCTTTTTGGATATGTACTGGATGATGAAGAGACAGGAATCAACCATCGGTAAATGGCACAGAACTGCGCAAGTATTGAAGAGGAGCAGGCCCTACCTTATTCCATGAGCACACAGAAATCAAGACGGGCACTCGGTCTTTTCTTGGTCATGGTTTTGCCACTGGTCTTTACTGCAACTGCTCAATCAAGTCCTTCTGCTCCTACCATTCACACAGCATGGGTTGAAGGTGATGGTGGAGAAAACCAACACGCTTACATGATCACTTTCACAGACAACGGATCGTACGGCGTTGAGGTTGATGTCAATCACGTTCAGAACGATTCATTGCTCACCACAGATGTCTTTCTCACATGGGGTTCCGAGAATGGCATGCGAACCGCACACGCACTGCTCAACACCACATTACAATGGGGTGATGAAATAACCATTTCAGTAACCATCAACAGCTGGAATGGAGATACGTTAACCGAACCGATTGAAACGCTCCGCACATTCACTGTCGGAACATGGAATCAACCGATGGCAGACCATGAAGTCCTTCTCAAAACCTCATGGGACTTGAATCAAACATACTCAACTGATGAAGGAGAACAAGGATTTGCTCTCGACTTCAACGGACAGGGATGGCAAATGCGCCAGGGTAATGTTCTCAATTCGTGGGAATTAGGCAGTGGCAATCTTACGACATTAGAAAATACGAACGACGGTTCAACTGAACTTTCATTGGTGCTTGATTCGATTTGGAAAAACGAAACCATTCAATCAGGCGTTCTAACTTCACAAGTATTTGATGCCCGGGGCAGCGGAATACTTCACCTCGTCACACTCGATGGTGATTCCGAAAGCGTAATTTCGGCAAATGTATCCGATGGATGGTTTAATCGCTCAATGATTGATGGAGACTTGTCTGAAAGATTACGAATTGAAGCGACTGGAGATCTTTCAATCATCGATGAAAGCGAGGAAGGACAAGGACTCAATGTATCAGGTGAAGTCAGCGTTTTCTTCTTGGAAACATGGGATGAAAACGGCATTCGAAGATTGCAACATACTCAGTTCGAAGCACTTGCAGACATGGTGCTTTATGAAGATGATTTTCAAATGGATGTATCGTTGGATGGATTAACCATACTTGAGCGTTGGGAAGATGGTGTTCGCACCGATCAAAAGAATGAATTTCTTGGCCAAGGAACATTTGGTCTTAACGAAGAGGATGAAAATTCAAGCATCATGATTAACGGAACGATTCATGACCTTCATTGGTTAACTGAAGATGGAATTACCCTTGAAGATGATTTGCACATGGATGGAGTCATTACCGGTGATGCTCAGGGAACTTTTGGTATTGTGCGAACAATCGAGGAAACTGGAGACCAAGCAAATGCAACTCAAGAGATATTTTTAGTGAATGTAATTCATCAGGAAACCTGGTTCAACATTACGGGAATTAACGGTGGAAATTTCTTCGATGGCCAAGGCGTTGGGGCGAATCATAACGAATCTTGGGATTACCAAGTGGTTCAATCAGAATGGGAAAACAGGACTGTTCGCATCGTGTGGGAAGAAACTGGAGCCGACCCTTCAAGCGGCGATGAACGCCCAGAAAATAGCCCTGTTCAAGTGAACGCAACGCAACCAGAATCGGAAGAAATACTTGGTGAAATTACAATTTCAAGAGAAACCGGTTTGATGCCGATTCCTCTCGTTCCTGGAGACACCCTTCGACTCAATGACCAAGAGGGCCTTGAACTCATCATCAGAGCAGAATCAACCGGCAATGACCCGAGAGACGGCTTTAATTTACACGTGACAAATTGGGTAGGTTCCTACGGAGAAGGTGGTTCTGCAACGGGCTCAATCATAGATCAAGGTCCACTCATGGGGCTTCTTTCAAGCGTTTACCGAACTCTGGAACTCCCGTATGGTGACGGAAATGAAACCGCCAACTTTACTGAAAGTCAAGTTGTCGACCGCATCTTACCTCCCGCCGTAATCACCGCTGAAAATAACACCGCACCTGTTCTCGAAGAACTGTATCTGGAAGAGGGCGTCATTTACGGAGAAGGTGGGAGCACCGGTACATTAGTCGCCTATGTCAGCGATGATGAAATGAATGTTGACTCGGTTACTGTCGACCTCTCCCCTCTTGGGGGAGATATCGTGACAATGAACGACAGAGGACTTGACGGTGATACAACCATCGGCGACCAACGATTTACAACAAACATTCTCGTTCCGGGTCTTGAGGTTGGAAATGTCACGCTCAACGTGACTGCATCCGATACTTGGGGATTAGTAACAACCGGCTCAGGTGCGATTGAAATTATCAATCAAGGTCCACGATTGTTCGCCTTGGAAATCCTTCCTGAAGTTGGTCCGAGAGGAACAACCATGATTGTCAATACCAAGGCTTACGATGGCCATGGAGTAGAAACCGTAACGCTTGATTTGAGAGAATACGGAGGTGAACAGATTGAATTAATCCTCACAAATGATGTGTGGATTGCCTCATTTGAAGTACCTGAATCAATGATGCCTGGAGAGCAGATTTTGACCTTTTCATCAACGGACGGATTAGGCGAAACCGAGTTCACAACAATGTGGCATGTTGAGGGCGTTGATCCATCTCTTCAAGCAATATACGGACCTCACCACATTTCTGATTCTGTTTTGGAAGAAATAAGCATCAATATACTCAATACTGGCCCTGAAATCGTCTCTCCTGGAGTCCTTAGCATTGAGAAAAGCAGTGATAATTCAGTGTATTTGCTCGAAGTGGCTATCAGTGATTATGATGGTATCAGTTTGGCTCAAGCAAATCTTGGAGTGTTTAGACCTTTCACATCCCAAGCCACATGGCAGAGGATGTATGATGATGGAACCAATGGAGATGTGGTTGCAAATGATGGGATTTACACAGTAGAAATGCAAATACGTAACAGTATTCCACTCGGTACTCATGAAATTTTAATTCAGGCATCGGATGCATACGGAAAAGTAAGCCCAACAACCTCTGTTGCAGTGCAGTTGAGTGAGGAGCAGACGACCCTACCTGGCGTGAGTGGGAACATAATTACGGATGGTATGATTCTTGGGATTCTCATAATCTTTGGAATTGGTGTCGTAGTCGTCGCTTTTATCTCAATTCGTAACAGACCTGAAAACGAACAGGGCGAAGACCGTTTTGGATTTAATTAAGCATACAGTCGGGCCGACAACCGTTTATACCACTGTTCTTTGGGGTGATTACCTCTACGGACGTAGTGTAGCGGTTATCACCGAGCGTTGCCAACGCTTGAACCCGGGTTCAAATCCCGGCGTCCGTACCACCCTCCCTTTCACTACCTGTTTTAGTCAAATCTAAGCCACTCTTTGACAAAAAAGAGGCGAATACTTAACCACTGGAAAGGAGGAGTCCGCCTTGAGGCAGGCCAATGGGTGAGCGGCGTTCTATTTTTATCGGGAAAAAACCACTGCATGCATATGTAAGGGCCGTTGTTATGGCAATGGAAGAAGGAAACCGAGAGGTTCAGCTTGTAGCTCGTGGCGCGACGATTGGTCGCGCTGTCGATGTTGCGGAAATTTGCCGTCGCAGAAATGGAGTCATTGCTCAAGGCTTACCTTCCGAAGTAAGAATCGGCGAGATTCAGTGTTCCTCGGAGATACTTACTCAAGAGGAGAGAGAACGAACTGTGAGCGTGCTTACAATCGAACTGGATGGAATTGGCGACGTTCCCAGCGAAGAAGAATAATCATTCAAGCAGTTCCTTGAGGCGTTTCTCGATGGTATCCGCTGTCGATTCGTATACCGACAATGCTTGACCTACCGGATCTTCCAGCTCCCAGTCTTGGTCGATTCGCATCATTGGACAGTCAACTCCACATCCCATTGAAATAACGAGGTCATAATGTTCTGCAGAAAAGTCTGCGACATTTTTAGGCACCATTCCCTCAGTTGAGATTCCGCGTTCATGAAGCACAACAACAGCGTTACTAGCAATTCTTTGCGCCGGATGTGTACCGGCAGAATCCGCTTCAAAACCCATTGAACGGGCGAGACCCTCTGCCATTTGAGACCGGCATGAGTTCCCTACACAGACAAACAAGATACGCATGTTGTTGTGTTACATGCGAGTGTATTTATTGATTTTCGGCAGAGAAGGGTTCTCAAAGGAGAAACGATTGCTACTCTCATGCTGAAAGACGCTTCGCCTTTTTTTCGTGGCGTCTGTATTACCGCCACACTGTATGCTGCTCTTTTCTTAGGCCACATTGTCGCAGCAGCTCAAGATTGGGATATTCTCTTCCGAGTAATTGCAGTATTCATCTCGGTATTGACCTTTTTTATTGCGCCATGCATAACTGTCTTTGGGCAAGTAACTGAGGCCAGTGAGAAAATACGCGCCAATTCATTCGGCCTACCTCTTTCGATGGGACTTGCAGTTGCTTTAGCATGGGCATATGAAGACCAGTCGTTTGATATTTTTCGAACCCTGTCGTTCATACTCTTGTCATTCGTCGTTCATTTCAGCCATCGCCAAATGATTCGCCAAAAGAATTCGTAAAAGATGGGTTGAAGTATATCAGACCAGTGCTGGTATCATGTCGGGTTCACCTGTCTCCACTCACAACCCTAAAACGGGGAGTTTGCCAATGGAAGCAACACCGCAAGAACAAAAGAAAATGGAACAGGCTTATGCTCAGATGAAGCGAAAAATGTCGATGGAGGAAATCGGCAAGAAAATCAAACATAAAGTCATGGTCTTATCCGGAAAAGGCGGTGTCGGAAAATCAACCGTTTCAACTGGCCTTGCACTCTCTCTTGCTCAGCAAGGGCTTTCTGTTGGGATTCTTGATATCGATATTACTGGACCGAATGTCCCGAAAATGATGGGTCTTGACGGACGCCGACTGCATGTTGAATCAGGCCGCATCCATCCGGCTCAGGGTCACCTTGGTGTCAAGGTCATCTCTATGGCGTTCTTACTTGACAATGAAGACACGCCTGTTGTTTGGCGTGGCCCGATCAAACTCGGTGCGATTCAACAATTCATCGGGGATGTAGAATGGGGTAATCTCGACTACCTCATCATTGATTTCCCGCCGGGCACATCTGACGAACCGCTCACTGTTGCACAATCACTGCCCGATATCGACGGTATGGTCATTGTGACCACCCCTCAAGAAGTAGCACTGCTCGACAGCCGCAAATCCATTACGTTCTCCGAATCATTGAAAGTACCTGTGCTCGGAATCGTCGAAAATATGAGTGGCTATACCGTCTCAGGTAAAGCCAAACCCGGTTCTGAAATTGAGATCGCAGCGCCTGCAGGTAAAACCATCAAAGCAACCGCAAATGATGATGGAGCATTTAGCGTCACTCTCGATATTTTCAAAGAAGGTGGAGGGCGACTTACTGCTGAAGAGTTTGGAGTGCCATTCTTGGGAGCTCTTCCATTTGACCCAGGTTTTGTACGGGGTGGTGACGATGGTGTACATCGAATTGTAAGTGAACCAGATGGTGCTTCTGCTGCTGCATTTTCAGCAATTGTTTCTGCGATACAAGAACAAATAAATGAAGATTCAGGGTCAGGTCTTGAAATTATATGATGGTGGAAAAATGACGAGTGACATGCCCAAAATGAAGCGTTTTGAACGACGTGATTTGGATGTTGTTG
>CALCOP010000145.1 GCA_937897365.1 uncultured euryarchaeote | reverse complement strand
TGTGTATTGTTCCAGTTTGCAAGGGAATCGCAAGCGTGAATGGGTGATTTTACGAATGTGCTGGCTGGCACTGTGGACAATAGTCAAGGCGTCTTTTTCCGGGTCGTGTATGCAAAATCAACTCACCGCATCGGTGGCAGGGGGAATCGTCTCGCGTGAAAACCCAGTGCCTTGAACGACCTCTTGACTGGCCCAAACTTCGAAGTTGTTCATACAACTCAAGATCTACAGTGATGCCTGGAACCTCATAAGACTGGCGAGAAAGAAACAATGCTTGTTGAGCGAGAGTATTTTTTTCTTTCTCGTTGAGTGATGAAATGGTTCGTTCGGGATGAAGATTCGACGTGAACAGTATTTCGCTGCGAAGGTAATTGCCAATGCCCGCAAAAAAACCTTGGTCCAAGAGGAGAGATTTCAATCGCCGACGCTGAAATTTCTTTTGATTCATGTGAACAACCAAGTCTGCAACTGTTGTTTCAGGTATGACAACGTCCGGCCCAAGTTTCTCAAGATACGGATGCCCGCTCAATTCCCAAGGTTCCATCATGAGGATATCTGTAGCAGACCACAAACGGCAGGCGTGCGTATCAGTTGTTAACGCAATTCGAAGTGAACGATTCCATTTTTTCGCAGGTGTGTCCTTCAAGTTGACAGTCCACCGCCCATACAGTTGATTGTGACTATACATGACAAAACTGTCAAAGTGAATCAGCATTGCTTTACCACGTGCTTCAACTTTTTGAACCGTTTTCCCAAGGAAATCTGATGTTTTATCACTGTATCTCGGCAATGTGATTTCGATGCCTTCGATGACTTTTCCTTCCAGTGCTTTGCGAACCTTGTTTGCTGCACGGTGGATTTCAGGGCCTTCTGGCATGAGTCAAAATGAGAACTTTCAATTATGAAGGTCTGTATTGACGAGCAATCAATAATTCAGCACATTGTAACCTTCTTGCATCCAGTGGAATCCTTTTACAGCCCAGTGGAGCAATTGGTCGACATGTGTGGTGGTTAGCCCTGCAGCAGCAGCAACCTTATTCAGAACTTCACGCTCTGAATCGTCAACTTCTCTATCTGCCATTGTCATGAGACAAATATCACGGAGTGCTAATTTGATTGAACGAGGCTGCATTTTTGACAAATGGTTATCCAGGTCCAATTGTTGAAGCATGCTTTCACGGAGTTGTTGCTTTCGTTGTGGAGAGAGCAGTGTAGCGCCGAGTCTCTGTTCATAAAAGGCCATTTCAATACGAGTTACTTCATCATCAACGCTTGCTAAGTAAGCTAAAAGTTGCGCATATTGGAAGCGTTCGGAAGGTTCCATTTCGTGGATGACGTCATGAAGCATGAACAACCGTCCTCCCCTTTATCCAAGAGCATTTTGGTATCGGATGGATGGAAAATTGACATAAGGAGGGTTTGAACAGCATGTCATGAGGGGTAAAATGAATCAACGCCGAATCTCAATTTTTTTGACCGTCCTCTTGCTCTTGCCTCTGCTAAGTACAGTCCAAGCAGATGGAAGTGAACAAGCTGAACTCGAGGCTAAAAATCTCACTGCAACTTTTAATTCAACAAGTGAAACAGTCACCGTCTCTTGGGAAAACATCGATACAAACGATTACCTCATACTCGAGGACTTGAAAAAGACAAATTATTCTCTTTATCGTTCGGATGAACCTCTTAACAGCTCGAATTATTTGAGCGCTCAACTCGTAGAAGACAGTATTCAAGCCTGTTTAGAGCCAGATACATTCACCGAATGTAAGAATCGACAACATGTCGTCGTTTTACAGACGCCAGCGAACACCGATGGTGGTTTTTACTACGGTGTTGTGAGCACGCTCCTGAACGGTACCATCATTGCTGATTTTTCAATTGGAAACGCTTCCTTAGCCCAGCCAATTTACGAATTCGGTTCTCCTATTACATCCCCTTACAGTCTCCAAGCTGTGTACGACGCTTCACTGTCAACCACAGAATTGAGTTGGATCGATGTCTCTCAAGTGGATGCATCCGTTGATTCAAACCATACAACTTCAATTTGGTCGCATGCAGTTAAAGCAACGCGAAGCAACTGGGATTCAATCAACAAAACGAGTATTGCGGACAATCTTTCATCGAATACAAACTCCTTTGACATCGTTCATCCCACCAACACCAGTCGAGTTCAGTTCTATACCGTCATGCATTCTTTTAACGGTCTGCAAGATGAAAGATTCCTTTCAAGTAATTCACTCACTCAAGGACTCACAGAAGACAATGTCGGATCTTCAATTACTGGAACTTTAATTCTCAACTTCGATACTGTAAATATGACAACTCATCTCAACTGGAACGGTTCAGTAATTGAAGATGAAAATCACACATTGCACATTTGGCGTAGCCCTGCCATGATCTCCAACCTCAATGCAGATGAAGTCGTCGAGATTGCACAATTAGAGGCTAATTCTACTCAGTTCAATTATACGGTTGAGTCTGGATACAGTGGTGATTCGTATTACCTCATCACACTCTCCGATGAACTTGGTAACCAACAGGAGAATCTTTTGACTGCACCGAATGGATTAGTTCATGAATTCACTTTGGGTGCAAATCAAAATATTGTTACAGATTTAGATGCAAGTCATTCAATGGGCATTACGCAACTGACATGGACGGATTTAGACAATCATTCTGAGGCAAAGTACCAGATTTGGCGCTCAATTACGGGACAAATTTCATCGGTTTCAGACGGAGTTCTTCTTGCAACAGTTGACGCTGGTATCGAGCACTACAATTACACATTGGACTCGGGTGTGTCAGAAAATTCATGGTATGCAGTTACAGTAATCGCATCATTTGGCACTCAGAATGTCACTTATGCTCAGACCAATATTTCTCTTGGACTCAATTCACTCAATGCA
>CALCOP010000144.1 GCA_937897365.1 uncultured euryarchaeote | reverse complement strand
TTCTGGTTCTGGTTCCGGTTCTGGTTCTGGTTCTGGTTCTGGTTCTGGTTCGGGTTCCGGTTCCGGCTCTGGTTCCGGCTCTGGTTCTGGTTCCGGCTCTGGTTCCGGCTCCGGAGTTGGAATCGGTTCTTCTTTTCCAAGCCCGATATCAAATGCACCTGAAAAAGCATCTTCTTCTGCCCTTGCGACTGATTTCTCGTTTGTTGTATCAAGAACTGGCTCTGCGACTGGCTTTTGAGAAATAACCGGTAATTCTACCGATGGTAGAGAAGGTACGACTTTGGGAAGGTCAGGAAGAGGAAGATTTTCGCTTTTTTCAGCAGTTGGTAACGGAACTGCTCCGGTTTTAATTTTTGGAGAAGGTGAAGGAGTAGGCGATGGTGGAAGAGTTACTGTTTGTGCCTCACCGCTCGCTAACGAGGGGATAGGCATGGCATGTCCAGCGACATCCAGGGCCGCATCTAATTCATCCACAACAGAGAGAAGTGTGGCTTTATTTGCTTCTGGATTTGAAAGCAATCCCAGAATTGCATTATGATATCGGGAGACTTCTCCCTGGGAACCAGTAGACGAGGCGATTGCAAGGAGTTTCAAAATGCGCATTGGGTCAGCAAGAGTCGCTAATTTTTCTTGCTCTCCTTGCGGTATTGAAGGGGCGTTGCCAAGAACTTCTCCTGATGAATCCGGCAAGCCAAGATAATGAGAGAGCGGATCGGGCAAACTCATAATTCCTAAATGCCCGGCAACCAGGTAGTAAATCTCGCCACCTTCGCATTGAATACGTTCACTCGCTGCTTCAAAATCAAAATCACCAGGAAGCAAGACGATATCCGAGAGAATTGAAAAAAACTTCTCCATAGCTAAAGAGGGTTCCATGGCTAACAATGTGTGAACCATATCTGAAGATTGAATGACGCCAAAATAGGCCGCAGCATCATCAACTTCGATACCATCAGGCATGGATGCTCCTTCAAGTTCTTTTTCGGCCATAGTTTCTCCCCCCTTTTAGATGTCCAATTGAATCCCGTTATTGAGTATGATGTAACTAATCGCTCCGTACTATCTAACGCATTGTTTGTCTAACGGCTCCGACCCATATTGAATATAGCACGAGATTGCGGCGCAGTCCATCCTGTTTCTTGCAACTGCATCATAATAGAACGCTCATCATCTCCATCGTCGAGGGAACTTCGAACCCAATCTGCAGCTGATTCGCGGTCTTCTATCTGCCAATCTTCAAAGATTGATAAATCGATATTTAGCGTCGCTTTTCGAACCTTTGCTGTTCCATCGTCTTCCTCTTTCGATGGTTGATCAAAAGCGAATGAAGGTCTTGTAGATGCACGTTTTGATGGAGATTCCTTACTGCGAGGTGGTTTCGTTTGCGCCGGTGAGGAACTTGGCCCTCGCCCTTGTGGTCCTTTCGGAGCACCTCGAGAAGGACCAGGTCCGCCCTTCGGACCACTTGTAGGTCCTCTGGATGGTGGAGATGCTTGCGCACTGCTACTGCTTCTAAATGGAAGAGGTTCATCTTCATCATCATCCCAATCTTCATCTTCATCATCGTCATCATAATCAAAATCATCGTTTTGTCGTCGTATCAAAATGACTGCAATCGCAAGGAAAACGATAATTCCTGCAATCACTGAAATCACAATTGTCGAGGTCCCCAATCCGGAAGATGCTCCGTCATCGGAATTTGAATTTCTTAGTGGGCAGCCGTCAGCATAACCATCTTCTCCTTTTGGTTCACTCGGGCACTGGTCGAGATTATCCATCACTCCGTCATCATCTGAATCCAGTTGGGAAAGAATACAACCATTTTCATCAACTTGAGATGCCAAACTTGGTGGTGTATCCAAACACAAGTCTGGAGATGTTCCGTTTGGATTGTCTCCAAAACCATCGTAGTCATCATCAAACCATTGCGTTGCATCACCTGCAAGATATGGAGGCTCTGTAAAATCAGCATATCCGTCACCATCATCCAAACATCCGAGGATATTCTCGAGAGAAGATGTTCCAAATTCGTTCGGACAGAAATCAAAGAATGTTCCGTTTGAATTGTCACCATAGCCATCTCCATCTCGGTCAAACCACTGTGAACTGTTCGTAGGGAAGGCATCACCGGATTGGTTTTCACGCAAACCACTGGTCTGATTGAGCGTGTAGGTGTATTCACCTGAATATCCGTCTCCATCAAAATCTTGTTCAAAGGCAGAATCATCAGTGCAGCCGTTGACCAGAACAGGATAACCCTGAGGGGTATCGGGGCAAACATCCACGTCATCTTTTACACCATCACCATCAGTATCGCGCTGTGATTCTGAACAGCCATTCTCATCGACTTCGTTTCGCTGGTCATAAAGTGTGTCAGGGCAAAGGTCTGAAGGACCGCTCACTCCATCAAAATCATCATCGGTGAGAAGTTGTTCATCACTGCACCCACTTGCATCAACAACAACTCCCATCGGAGTTTGTGGACAAAGGTCGAGGTCATTGTAAACCAAATCGCTGTCATCATCAAGTTGGTTGTCAGCACAACCAAATTGGTTTACCGATAAACCCGCATCAGTGTTGGGACACGTATCTTCGGCATTTGATACAAAATCTCCATCATCGTCTGAATCGTCAATAAATCGGCAACCAATTCCAGTACCACCTTCGGTAGGGCTAGTTCCTTCGAGAACACCTGCAACGGTTGGACATTCATCGGCTTGATATCCCGCTGGGTTATCACCAAATCCATCTTCATCGAAATCGAGCCATTGAGTTGCTTCGAGTGGGAATGCGTCTTCAGAGTTCATCCATCCATCGCCGTCTGTGTCGGGACATCCTGGATAAGGATTGGTCGAATTGCCAAATACACCTGGGCAAGCATCAAGAATCAAACCATCGCCATCGTTACTTGTGATGTTATCTGAAAGATTGTAATACTGCGTCCATCGGTCAGGATATCCATCTGAATCGTTATCTTCAGCAGCAGCAATATTGTCAGGATAACTATCGGGATTGGTCGCACCTTGTGAACTGTTATCGCCATACCCGTCGCCATCTGAATCAGCCCACTGTGTACTATCAAACGGCCAAGCATCGGCTCCGTCTTCAATCGTCCATGGAATCCCTGCATAATTTCCAGGGTCGGAAGAACCATCTAAATCTGAATCAAGACAACCGTTACGGTCTCGCCAAGAAGCACCCCAATCAAACTTACAATTATCACCTTGAACCAGATCTGAAGAATTATCACCCCAACCATCGCCATCTTGATCTTTGTATTGCGATGGATTGAACGGGAACAAGTCACCATCCGGCTGAGTTGAATCGTATTCAGTGATACAGCAATCTCGACCAGAATTATCCCCGTATCCATCGCCGTCACTGTCTAAGGCGAGTTTCCAGTTAAAGATGAAAACATCACCGTCAAGGTAATTGAATTTGTTATTTGACCAGCCGTCCTGGTCGTAGTCATCGCATCCCTTACGGTCAATCCAAGACTCTCCAGGGTCGTCATTACAAGCATCATCAATATCCGCATATCCATCGTTATCATAATCAAGACATCCGTATGTGTAGTATGACGAATTTGCATTGGTCGTCTCACAAGCGTCGTACAAAGGCCCTAAGGCATTATCTCCATAGCCGTCACCATCGCTGTCAGCCCACTGATTTCCAAGCAGAGGCAAATCGTCTACAAGATCGAAAACAAGGTCTCTATCTGCATCAGGATACAATCGCAACACTTCGACGTCCCAAAGAACGCTGTCCTGTATAGCGAGATGGAGCGTTTCGTTTGAGTCTGTGTAAAGACCAACTGAGCCAGTAGCCGTAACATCTCCAAATGAAAGAGTGCTCCAGAAATACTCAGGAGAACTTTGAGTTGGGGAACTTGTGAGCGTATTGAGACTGTTCCAAGTTAGAAGGTTGTTTGTGCCAACACTGGTCATCAAGATGTATGTTCCGTCTTCAGAAGAAAGGTCCCATGCACCATCAATGGTCGAAGCAGGTTGAGTTCCAAACGAATGCCAATCAAGCGAACTGTTACGAACATAAAGCACATCGCTGGTCGAATCAGCTCGAACAGCCATGGCAGGATGAGAACCACCGGTAAGATCGAGATTGAAGGTATTGATTCCACCGTTTGGTTGGGTGAGAGTGGTCGCATTCCACACAGAGTTCTCAGCCCAAGTAGATTGGTTGAGTTGGCGTTCATAGAGATTCAATACACCGGTTGATGTCAGCGTTGCAAGCAAAATAGTATCATCATCCGTCATAGCGATTTTAATGCTTGAAGAAAGGTCAGTAAGGCCAGTAACCGTACTTGATTCCACACTGGTACCATCGTATATCCAAACGCTGAGGTTATGATTTGTGCCGTCATCTGAAATCAGGGCCGTAATAATTTCACCACTCGGAAGAAGCATTGCTGGGAAATCACTGGAAACTACTTCTCCTTGAGAACCAATCATTGAAGCAGTCCAACTGCCATCATAATGCGAAACTATCAGTTGATTATCGGTTGAGTCACGGTAGAGAATATGTGTGTCATCGCTTTGGTCGGTTAGAACAACCAGCGGGTCTGCAAGATCAAGATTCGTAGCGACTTGAGAGGTGGACCAGCCTGAATCGTCTTCTATGGAGGCAAATATTTGGTAGCCACCAACTGCAGAGGTGGCGTGAGCAAGGTGCTGATGACCATCGGAATCAAGAGCAGAACCAAGCAATGCGCCCATGGTACCGGACGTCAAGATGCTTTGCTCAACCGCAGTATAACTCGTAGTCGTCTGCATCTTGAGAGCGTGACCGCCATCCGTTGAAAGAACGATTGGCCGACCGGAACTGGTTCCTGCGAAAGCGAAGTTCGTCGAATTAAGAAGAGCGTTTGAAAGAACATTATCTGCCCAAATACCGGTTGCAGTTCCATCGTCGACATGTTCAACGAAATGGAGTGACTCCCAGTTTTGGAACGATAAGAGCATGCTTGCTTCACCACGACTTGATGTGGAAACATCGAGGAATTCAAGTTCATCCGTATCGAAAGTAAACGTGGTTGATTCCCAATCCCGTTCAGAATAGAAGTCATAAACAACTCTGAATGACGAGCTGGAAACTGTTTGCCGAGAGCTGAGGCAAATCTCGTTTAATCCGTCGCCATCAACATCTCCAAGAGTTGCCATCGCTAAACCTCGATATTGTTGAGATGCACCCGTTGCGAGCAATTCCGATTCAGTACTTAGGCCGCTTGCAGAACCAAGAATCAAATCGACCTTACCGTTACGAGTAGCGCCCTGTTCCATGAGCAGAATATCGTCGTATCCGTCTTCGTTGACGTCTCCAGCACCCATAAACATCCTTCCAAGCAATGCATTGCTTGAATCACCCAGCTTTGTCCAGTTAGGGACAGCAGAATGAATTCCAGAAGCGGACCCATGATACATCCAAACCTTTCCGGCTTGATAGCCGCCGGTTCCGTTATACACTTCTGAAAACATCATATCGTCAAAACCATCAGAGTTGATATCACCGATGAAGTCGATGGTATGACCGAACATCTTGCCTTGAACAGTAGAGAGAATTTTTTGGTCTGCAGTTCCGTTGAAACCAAAAGAAGTGCCAAAGAATATTTCGATTGAAGGAAAGCCACTGAATGAATCAAAACTTGCAGCATTCGAAACAAGTAAATCATCAAATCCGTCACCGTTCAGATCACCTGATCCGCTCAATGAGCGACCGAGTAAAGTCGATTCTTGGGTTTGAGTAATGTTGCGAACATGTTCCATAGAGGAGGCTGTTCCTTTGTATATGGCAATCTTACCTTTGTGAACAATTTCGTTGGGAATCGTGGCAACGACAACCGAATGATTCGCGGCCACAGCAGCCAGGTCTGCAAATCCATCTCCGTTCATCCCATCAATTGCTTCAATTTTCCAACCAAGTGCTTCACCAGGATTTCCAGTCACGTTCCACCACGGATTTGAGCAACTGAATCCAGTCGTTGAATTTCCAAGGAGAATTTCGATTCGGCCATTATCTCCACTTCCCTCGCTCAAAGTGGAATTCCATCCAGGTGAACCAAGAGCGATATCATGCAATCCATCACCGTTGTAATCCGCAACCGCAAGGCCAGAACCGTAGCGCTGACCGGCTTGAGAGCCGTTACATGAAGAGAGCAAACCAAGGTCAGAGAGACCGTTGACCGACCCAAAAGAAACAGAAACGCGACCGGTTTCTTGGTTGCCGTTTGAATACTCAGGTTCTGTAAAAATAAAGTCATCAAAACCGTCACCGTTGATGTCTGCCATAACAGAAACACCCTCTTCCAAATCAAGGGAAGAGGTTTGTTGTGCAGAGTCTCTGTTCACATCAGAATGCGTAGGTACAGGATCTATGCGTCCTTCGTCTTGCCCTGAAAGACTGCGAAGGAGTTGAATATTGGTGTTCATATTTCCGGTACCGTCATCAGTGACAGAAGTAGTAGCAATTTGTTCAACGGCATTCGAGTCTAATCCCATTCCAAGATGAACACCAAGATTTGAGTCTCGGACGAGAACACGTCGATCGTAACTGGAGCCATCATAACGAATCAAACGAACTTCTTCACCAGCAGTGTAGAGAATATGTGCGACACCATTGTCATCCATTGCAAGTTCAATCGAATGACCAATTGGCCCAACATCGAGCAGATTGTCATACCATATGTTACCGCTGTAATTGAGTTGCCAAAGAGAGCCATTCACATCTCGAAATACTGCATATTCGAGTTGATTCGGAAGCAAAACCATCTGTATATCCGTAGGCTGAACATCGTATCGAATCGTGATTTTCTGCCATGAAAGTTCAGAAAATACAGAGTTGGGATAAGCGATGTGTGCTGATTTGATGTTGTGACCGTCTGCATACAGAACGTACTGGCGTCCGTCCTCATTTACAGCAAGAGCGCAATCAACAAGTGGCATGCTTTGGCTGGAAGGAGTTACTGAATCGACAAGATGCATACTCCAACTTGATTGGACCGATGAATAGGAAGAATTTCCTCCTTCAAGCGAACCAACATACACATTCCCTTCCAATGTTGTCCAACATACATCAAAGCCTTCATCATGGCGAAGTTGAATATCTGGAACCCCCATCGTTTCATTCGGTAAGACAGCCAACATCTCAGACATCCAAATATCGAGCGCAGATTCTTCACGAACCGTGGCATCATCCAATCCATCAAAAGCGAGACTCGTACCTGCGAAGTCATGGCTGTATGCGTCACTGAGAGGCACATATTCACTTGAAGAGTGAATCAAAATTTCATTTAGTTCTGATTCGGAATCCGAGGGATTCTGCATGAACGGCGAGAAAAGATGGGCGACAAATAACAGAGTGAGCAGCAAAGAAATTGTTGGAAAAGGTCTGCTGCCCGACGCCGCCATGCCCCCTTGTCGGTTGCCTTCATTGAAAACGCTTCTTGAAGTTTGCATCCATTGACCCCCGTAGGGGGTCAGTCACAGAAATACCAAATCGAATTGACTTACCGTCTTATGCATGGGTTTGACAAGATGGACTCTTTGGGCAATACATGGCGGAGCAGACTTATCTGATCACGGCGAACGGAGTTTGGCCTGAACGAGATATCTGGCAACAGTTGGCTATGGATGCGAACCATATTGTAGCGTGTGACGGAGCTGCACAGCAATGCCTCAGAAATCAGGTCGAAATGCAAACCGTAATCGGCGATATGGATAGCCTTTCATCAGATGCTCAGCATCAAATTCACCGTAATTCAAAAATTCAGGTTGTTCGACAAGAAAGCCAAAATGAGAATGATTTGGTCAAAGCCATCCGATGGAGTGTTGAAAACGGCGCATCTTCCATCGAAATCATAGGAATTGAAGGTGGAGATTTCTCACATCAATTTGCTGCAATTTTAGCCTTGTGCGAAGTTCCAGCAAACACCCGATTACACACAACGCAGTGCACAATTGAATTACTACCAAAAGAGGGCTATAGCAACTGTTCTATAGAAATTGGAGGGTCCTTTTCCTTATTCGCTATTGGTGAAGTTGAAGGCATTCAGGTATCTGGAGCTCGATGGAATTTGAAAGATGAAACATTAACGGCGGGTACGCAAGGTCTACACAACCAAACTAAGGAAGAATGTCTTGAGATCAAATATAATTCAGGCCAACTGTTACTTTTCTTGGATCGTTGAAGGGGGTAAATGCTCTCGTAACATTGCAGAGTAACTGCCCTTTCCGTCCCATTCACGTGCGACTTCATCGATTCGGGCTTTCTCAAGAGTTACCTCAAAACCGCCCCAATCCTCAATCAAACCGAGTTTTAGCGCAGCCTTAGGCGTATATCCTGGAAGAAAATTACGCCACAAGAACGGCACACGCCCCGGTGTGACTCGATTCACCATCCGGACAATCGAGGTATTACAAGTCGTAAGAAAGGAATGATACCATTCGGGGTTTTCAGCCAACTGGTTTGCTTTATTGGCAAGCCTGCGAAGCATATCTTTGTCCTTACCTGGTGGAGTAATGGCTCGGAACATGTAATCTTTATTTCCTCTCGCGTTGGTTCGCAGACCGGTGAGGTCATGCTCAAAACCAACCAAAAGGTAGAGTTCAAAATTGCGCCAAAGTCCGGCCCAAGGGTGGTATCGTTGCTTCACTCTTCGGCGGGCCTCGAACGAAAAGGAAAGGCAAGTTCCGTCATTAAATTCAAACGTCAAGTATGTATGTGCCATTCCATGTATTGAATGAAAGTGATCCACCATAAACCAAATATCTTTCAATTCTTCAACATTGACGATCACCTCATCAACCCATGCTTCGTCACGATCACGGGTTGTGCGCCAGAAGAAATCACGCACGTTTCGGAAAGTAATCATGTCACCATCGATTGTCGTTGTGGTTAAAAATTCACAATCAGAATTCCATTCAGCTTCATTTTGTGGTATTCGGGGACGGACTTTCACCAGCCAAATTAGTGCACAGAAGATTACAAATGAGGCAAGAGTGAAGAGAAGAATGTCTAACACTGGTAAGCACCTCACCATTTATGCCAAATTCGAAGTTGGTCATCCCACCAATCCGTTGTACCGTCTGGATGTTGGCGCCAAAGGACTCCTTCTGCATCTGTCATTGTTGGAAGACCTTGAGCATCAGGTGAACCATCGGCCAGAATCATAGGCATAGGCCCAAGATTCCGTAAAGAAGAAGCACTTGTATCTTCTTTCATTCGAACAAGAAGCACAAATACAACGACACAAACAATTAATCCGAGAATTCCGATCGAAAACCAGCCAACAGATTCAGTCGGTGTTTCGTCACCGAATGAACGGCTCGGGAGTGTCGCTGCCTCTTCTTGTGACAGGTTGAGTCCGGGGAGTCGAACAAGATTTACACCATGAACGGTTCGAATCTTTTCGTTGTTGATGACTTCCAGAGTAATCAGATGAACACCTGCAGGCAACACCGTACAGTCGTAAGTGATACTTCGATTACCGGGTAATTCCGTACCTTGAACGGTCCAAATTTTATCGAAGGTAGAGAAATCAACTCCGAGCATGTTCGACACCATTGTGATTTCACAAGGATTATCTGTGACATTTTCATTCCCAATCACAGACAGCGAAAACGCAGGTGCGGGGCGATTGTGAATAGTGAGATTGAGCCAGTATTCTGCAGTTTGGCCTAAATCATTTCGATAGGCTTCTTTGAGCACATATTCTCCCGCAGGCCAGTGAGAGCAATCCAAAATGGTTTGATTATCGAGAACTGTGAACGGCGCACCAGAGAACGTTCGAGTTCCAGAGGCGTCATATCGAGGGCCGGTTTCATCGGCAAAAATGCGATTGATTGAGCACGAGTCTCCCGTCTCAATTCGAGTTGGCGAATCCAAATCAAGCATGATTTGCGGAGTTTTCAATGCAGGAGTAAGGACATAGGTAGGCAATTGAATTGAGGTAATTTTATTCCCATCTTGGTTGATAAATTCAAGGCGCAAAGAGTGTTCACCTTGTGACCAAGCATCGTAAACCAAACTTGCATTGGATTGTCCGGTGAAGGCCATATATTGATCTTCACGAACTTCTTTGTCCTTGTGAAGTCCATATAATCGCAATTCAATTTCAGTCCATTCTGCACTTGAGTTGAGGATGACAACCACTCGTATGGCATCAGGTTCACCATCCTGGTTCATGTCCATAGTATCATTACGCAATGCAACTAACGTGATTCCTTCGCCAGAAAGAGCATCATCAACAGCAGAAGTTTCTGCTTCTACCTCTTCCACTATGCCCAAAGGCATGACGATACAACCAAAGAAGAGCATGACAAGAAGTATCGGAACAAGAAGTTTCGACTCACTCATTGACCTCACCTCCTTGTTCAGGTTCAGGTAGCGGAGGCAAAGGCATCTCCATTCCCTCCGGTATGGGGAGAGGGGGGAGGTCCTCAAGAGGAATCATAGGGGCAGGCATAGATTCCATTGTAAGGGCATCAAGTTCAGCAGATTCTTTAGATTCAAACAATTCGTCTTGTATCATTTCTCCATCCTTGTTTTTACGAACAATCAGGGCTAAAGTCGCTCCAAAAATGAATCCAAATCCAATCACGAGGTATGTCAACCAGGACGCTGCTGGGTCTTCTCCAAGAATTGCAACTGCGGCGGCGAATTCTCCATAAGAATCGGACCAACCGTCTCCATTGGAATCGACGCAGCCTTGAGCATCGCGCATTGAAATTCCTGCAACGTCAGGACAATCATCGCGAAGAGCACCTAATGGGACGTCGCCAAAGCCATCACCGTCTGAATCACGCCATTGAAGAGATTCAGTAGGGAAAGAGTCTGCAGAACCATAAGGGTGAGCTTGCCAGGAATCTGTCGGGTCTGACCAACCATCACCATCGGTATCACGGCAGCCAAGACGGTCGAGAAGTGAGGTTCCACGCACTTCTGGGCACGCATCACCCTGATTACCGTCTACAGAATCTCCAAAGCCATCACCATCTGTATCCCTGTATTGAGTGGGCTCATGTATGAATGCATCACCTAAATCTGACCATCCGTCGCCGTCCGTATCTGGGCAACCCCATCGGTCGCCACCTGAGGAAGGTCCGACGGAAGTTCCTGCTTGGGTTGGGCAAACATCCGCAGTTGTCCCAAGAGGGTTGTCACCGCGCCCGTCACCATCAATATCGTGCCATTGTGTCACGTCCATAGGCCATGCATCGCCTTTTCCTCCAGGACTTGCTAACCATGAACTTGTAGGATCAGACCATCCATCTTCATCACTGTCAGGACATCCCCAACGGTCGAAAGTGGAGGAACCTTCTGTGGTTCTGCATCCATCACCCCGATAAGCAACTCGGAGTGTTTGGCCATCGAAATATTCGAGGTTATCTCCATAACCATCATCATCGGTATCATACCATTGACTCTCGTCATTCGGGAATGCGTCCGCAAAACCATTTGGATGAGCAATCCAATCACTGCTTGGATCTGAATAGCCGTCTGAATCGACGTCACGGCATCCAAGACGATCGTAACGAGATATCCAGCCGGATTCGACTTCTTCAGCAGAGGAGAATACGCAAACGTCCCCCTCAAAACCACCAAGGTTATCGCCATATCCATCTCCATCTGTGTCTCGATATTGAGATTCTATGAATGGGAAATCATCAATTTGAGTGGCGCCATATGATTGGTTATCGCCCCAACCATCTTCATCCGAATCAGCCCATTGGGTTGGATTGTCAGGGAAATCATCGACTTGAAGAGCACCTTCGGATTGGTTGTCACCCCAACCATCAAAATCACGGTCTTGCCATTGTGTTGGTTCAAGTGGGAATGCATCAGAACCGTTGGCCTTCGTCCAGTTTACATCACCATCGGAAAATCCATCACCATCCGTATCGGTGCAACCATACCTATCTCCGGTTGAAGTACCGGTAATGAACGGGCAAGCATCGGGCGTTGAAGCATTAAACATCCACGAACCAATTCCCCATCCTTCTCGAGTAATGTTCCAATCGCCATCTTCCCAATTATCTCCGTAGCCATCGGCATCGGTATCGTTCCATTGAGTTGCATCAAGCGGGAATGCATCCCCAAACCCAACCGGGTGGGCATACCACGCAGTTACACCATCTAAACCACCTGGGTCTTCGTTTGAATAGCCATCACCATCAGAATCAAGACAACCGTAGCGGTCAAGAACAGAATATCCTCTTCGGAACGGACAATGATCACCTTCGAACCCTTCGAGATTATCACCATAACCATCGTTATCGCTGTCCAACCACTGTGAATTTTCATTGACGAAAGCATCAGCTCCATTTTGGGGGCCCCATCCTGAATCAGGGTCAGACCATCCATCTGAATCTGAATCAGTACAACCTTTTCGGTCATTCGTGGAGGTTCCTACAAGGTCATCACAGTCATCATCGTTATCGATGAAGCCGTCTTCATCGTAATCTCGATTTGCTTTATCGATTGAAGGTGTGAGTGTATAATCGAAACCATCGTTACACCAAGAATCGTCGGCTTTGACTTTGACATACACATAACTTGCAGTATTCACAGTTGTGGAGAGAACTTTGGATGCTGCACTATCATCTGCCATTGTGTCAACGATAACGCTTCCTTGGGCATCAAGTAGAGAAAATCGTCCGGTCCATCCATCACCAGGGCACCACCAGGCAGGTCCGTTCATAGAACCGGAAAAAGAAACTTGAACGATATCGCCCTTACGAGCTTCAATTTTCCAAAAATCGGCTTTGTCTCGACCGGCATCGCAATCCGGATCACAAACATAACCGTTGGACGTAACACCATCGGTAAGTGGGCTTGCGCTCTGAATATCGTCGTCAGCGGAGACTGAGGGCAACATTGAGAGCATCATCGCGGCGAGGCAGATGGACATCAACCGCTTCGCGAGCATGGTTATCCAATAGGTAGTGTGCCTATGAACACCGCGCCTTATCGTTGACACCCGTAGGGTGTCATGAAAATTATTCAGAGCGAACAGCGAGAATCAATTCTTCAAGTGAAAAGATAGGCATCATTGGCGAAGATGAATCAGAGGAGGTCACGACACTGTGAGTTGAAGAGATGTCGCCACGAATGAATTTGATGTAGCGCTGCTCTTCATTTTCTTCAAATGGATGCAGTCCAACATTCTCCTGATACGCGATTCCCATCCAAGAACCATCAGGCGACATCACCGTCTCAAAGAAATCATGGAGGGCATGGGTATCACCACTGCTTTCCTCGTAATCGGTCACGGTGTGCAGTGGTGTTGGATCGACGATTCTAAAGTCCCATTCATCGCCTTCGATCGGGTGATGTAATGCACCTGCATACAGATACCAATCTTTACCAGCAACATATCCATCTTCGCTGTTCTTCTGATCATAATCGAGACCATAGAAAGCTAAACTGACAACTTGGTCTTCAGTAATCGAAACAAAGGGATACATGTTGATTCCTCGGTCAAATGCAGTTGCATTCCATGATTGCCAACTGCTTCCGTTATCGTAAGAAACTGCGATGCGCATTTCCCAAGCACCGGTGTTTCCATTCGGACAATCAGCCCATACAACCACAACCATACCACCCTCATTGTTGTTGACTACCGGGTAGCCTTCAGGGCAATTACCTTCTCGAGGACCGACAGCAACAGGTTCTTGCCAGGTGCCATCACTTGGGCTTGGACCCGTTCCTCGACCATATTCATCGCTAATTCGAACGTGAACAACGCCGGTGTTCGAATCAGCATCTTCTTGAGCAACAAAAACATAGGGGCCGTGGTTTTGAGCGGAGATGGTAGACCAGCCACCCGGCATTGCGTAGCATTGAGAGAAAGGCGCTCGTCCAGTTTCTGAATGATAATACCAGTAACGCCCTGCATCACCAGAACATTCAGGAGGCGAAGCACCTGAATTTCCAAGATAATGAATAATGCCATCACCCTGAGCAGTTACCCACGGTCGGTCATCTGCAGCCATCGTTTGCATTCGCTCGCAAACCGAAGGCGAGATGTAAGAGGTTCCTCCGTCTTCAAACATGTGCCACCAATTGTCCTCGAGAGTTGTATCAAGATAATAGACGACGTCGTTCGCATCAACGGCTATATCCCCTTCATCACCCAAACACTCTGAGCCAGCTCCAGCTGCTGAACCGACAACTGAATTTCCTAAATTTCCCGGAGTGGGGTTGAAATTTTCACCGTGACCCCATGTCTTGCCGCCGTCGTTTGAAATCCAAAACCATGAAGCCCAGTAATCCCAACTGGTCATTTCTCCGTCTTGGCATGCATACCATGTATCGAGGTTTCCACCGATAATCGGAGCAAATGGATTCCCTTCTCCACCCCATCGCAGATCTTTGTGCGCAGTGACGAATAGGTTTCCTTGACTGTCGATTGAGAGGCTTGGTTCATAGCCGATTCCGTAGCCTTCATAGCCAGGATCTTGACCATTATCAGGATCGATACATTCCTCATGGCGAGGCATATATTCTGGTTCATCCCAAGTGAAGTACACCTGGTCACCTTGGTAAGACTCTTGGACCTCATTTGGATTCAAGCCGTTTGAAACTGAGGGGCCCAAGATTGCAGCAAAGAGAAGTGTTATGAGCGCCACAGCAATGGTTGAACCGGCTGCAAAATTGAGGTCGCGTTTGCCTGATGAATCAGGAGATGTGGCCTCATCAGCGAGCAATTTTCCCTCTGGAACTTTGTTCGCCATGGTGTGTTGAAGTAGCGGGGTGCTTTGGAGGTTCCGCCAACTGAGTTTTGAAATTCAAGAGGGCGATACAAGATTTTGGTAGATCTTTTCGTAATCTTCAGCATTATGCTCATAGGTATAGGTGTTGAGAACCCGTTCTCGACCCCTCAAGGCTTGAGCAGTACGACCTTCTGGGTCATCAAGAGAACGGCAAACAGCATCTGCGAGATCTGACGGGTTGCCAGTTTCAAATAATTCCCCAACGGTTGAATCAATCATTTCAGTGAGAGGTGGTTGGTCAACCGTCACGACCGGAGTACCACTCGCTAATGCCTCCAAAGGAATCAAACCCTGACCTTCGTAGTATGACGGGTAGACAACGAGATCAGCACTACGGAAGTGCTGTGCTAAGGCTTCGAAAGACATTCCTGAACGAATGAAAACTGCATGGCCTACACCGAGTTTCTTTGCTTGCTTTAAGAGAGTTTTACCCATATGACCTCGGCCGATAATACATAATCGCGCCCCGGGGTACCGCTGAAGAATTTCAGGCATGGCTCTGAGTAAAGTGCGATGACCTTTACGAGCAACAAGTCGTCCAACTGCAAGTAAAAGTGGAGTCTTTTTCGAAGCACGTCCGCACAAAGCATCTTCATCTGCTGCATCGTATTTTTTACGAAGTGCTTCATGTTCAAGATGTTCCTCTTCGTTATCGGTATTCAACGGTCGGAAAACCAAATGGTCCACGCCATACAGAACCGTCTCACAATTCCATTGGTCTGGAGGAGAATACCAACGTTGAAACTCTTGTTTTGTCGATTCACTGATAGCGACGCATGCCGAGGATTCCGATACCCCTGCTTGCTCATACCTCGCATACCATTTCGCAGTCATTAAAATGGCCAAGTCATTGGGATTTTTCCATGTAGCTGATTCGCGGTGTTTGGCTGCTAACCGCATTCCTTCTCGCTCTCCAATCCAACTACCGTTGAGCGCTGAAACAACTGGGGCGATGGTTTCTTCAACCATTCTAAACTCTTTTTTCGTCCAACTCACCAAAGGTAGGAGTGTGTGGACAACATCTATCGGTTCCTTTCGATGGAGGGTTTGAAGTGCTCTCAGAGCGTGCTTTCCGTAAGAACGGGTAAATGCCATCGGAGCCTTAAGCCAAGGCACTTCGATGACAGAGACGCCTTGTTGAGCCGGAGTACGAGCTTTGTGTGTCCGAGTAATCACACTTACACTATGGCCACGGTCTGCCAAGTGACCTGCTAAATGGTAGACCACTGAACCGATACCGCCCCAACGAGGAGGGTATTCACCGGATACCATGGCAATGTGCATGTTTGCGGGAAAGGCTATGGTGGTTTCAATGTCACCGATAACAACATCAAAAATATCGACTTTTCAACCCAATGCCTTCAAGGGGGTGAGGAAAGTGGCGGTTACATGGGCGATAAACTCCCTGTAACGGTCACCGTGATTCTTCCGACCCGAAATGAAGAAGAGGCACTCGGTCCTACTATCGATGCAATTCCTCGCGGATGGTGCAAAGACCTCGAAATTATGATTGTTGATGGCAACTCAACCGATCGAACTCGAGAAATCGCTTTGGAAAAGAAAATTCGAGTCCACCTTGAATCGAGGAAGGGATATGGGCGAGCCTATCGAACTGGCTTTGATGTCGCAAAAAATGATATTATTGTCACGATGGACGCCGATTGCACCTATCCTGCAGAATTGGTTCCCACCTTGGTCAAGCGCTTACTTGATGATGACCTTGATTTCATCACGTGTGACCGTCTTTCTTTAGCTGAAGATGGTTCCATGTCTGGAATCCACGGTTTTGGAAATTGGGCACTTTCGTTCACTGCTCGAATGTTGTTCGGATACGGAATAAAAGATTCTCAATCGGGAATGTGGGTCTTCCGAAAATCTATTTTTGATAATGACGCTATGCGGCCAACCAACGATGGCATGCCTCTCTCAGAAGAAATGAAAATCCTTGCACGCCGAGTTCTTGGCAAGAAAAAGGCTGTCGAAATATCCGTCCCTTACCGCCCGAGAGTTGGCGAAGCTGAAATTCACACGTGGGGCGATGGTTGGAAAAATTTCAAATTCCTTTTCGCCCGACGACTCGGACTGCATCGAACCGTTTCCCCATGGGGCGGACGTGAATCAAACCCTGATTCTTTGAACAAGGATTTACCTGAGCAAAAGAAGTGATTCTCACTCGATTCGTATATGTTCGAGACCCTCGGCAGGCTCTGGCCACTGCATGTTGAGTCCTTCAAGTGCTTCGACAACGATCGAAGAAATTATTTCATTACGATATTTCTTGTTATTTGCAGGAATGACATACCATGGAGCATTTTCAGTTGAGGTTTCCTGTATCATCGTCTCAAAGACCTCTTGGTATTGTTCCCAAAATGAACGCTCTTTGATATCGCCCATCTCAAACTTCCAATTCTTTTCGGGCTGATTTAATCGATCTTCAAGGCGTCTTTTCTGTTCATCCTTAGAGATGTGAAGGAAGATTTTGATGATTGTCGTGCCTTCATCGCAGAGCATTTGTTCAAAATTACGGATATGTTGATACCGCTTCTCAATGACATCAGTTGGAGCATAACCGTGAACCTTCACCACCAAAACATCTTCATAATGACTACGATTGAATACCACAATTTCGCCATTTCCAGGTACATGAGGGTGAACTCGCCACAAATAATCGTGGGATAATTCTAACTCAGTGGGACGTTTAAACGATTGAACCTTGACACCTTGCGGATTGGTTCTTCCAAACACGGATCGAATGGTTCCGTCTTTCCCACCCGTATCGATGGCTTGCAAAACAACCAGAAGCCGTTGTTTATCTTCCGCCCACATCAATTCTTGCAGTTCTTGAATTCGCTTTGTGAGCGTTTTAACTTTCTTCTTCGAGACTGCTTTATCAAACTCATCCGGTGCTGCCGTAGGCATTGCTTCCAAAGAGAACTGAGCAGGCTGAGTTACCCTGAAACACGACGTGTCCATAATGTGTGGTTTCTCACGTAGATTAAAGAATTTTTGAGCGACATGTACTCAGACATCATCCCAATCCAAATCAATACCTGCAACAGGTTTCGTTTTTTCATCGATTTGCGAAACAGATTGTTCGGGCTGTTCGATATTCTCGTCTTCAGCGAGAACTTCTTTTGCCCCATCCGTGGCGCCACCCTCAAGCTTGTCTGATTTTTCTTGACCACTGGCAGGAGATGAGACACTACCGAACGAATCCCACGTGTCAATCATAGCCAGTTCAGCCTTCTTCTGTCGACGTAAGGCAATGACTGCAATTACGACAAGGAAACCAACGAATCCCGAGGTCGCCGCAACGAACATGGCAACTCTATTATCGGCTTCTGCCTCCTCAACATACAGGGTGATACTGATGATGTCAACCATTGCATCATCCCCTAATCCGTCGGTTGCAATAACTTTCAAATTAGGGCGACCAGCAGCATCAGGATTCATTTCAACACTGCCTTCCCAATAGCCATCACCGTCTTCATCGGTGAGATTGAATGCCCAATTCTGAACGTTAAAAACAACGGTCGCTCGAACACTTTGAGTCGTTCCATCAGGGTCGTTCATCATTACTCGGACAGTGAAAGTGTTCTTCTCTTGAGCAATCAATGATTCAGGCATGAAACTGAGGTTGGAAAGTTCTGGTAAACTCGATTGAACGGTAACGTTGGTATGGGCTTCATTGAATGCACCCCTGCTGTCTTTGACATACAGAGAAATGTGGTGTTGGCCAGGATTGAGTTGAATGGAATCTGTACTCAATGTTGAGATCACTTCGTAACCACCGGTCACGAGCCAACGACGCCATTCTCGAACTTCCATGTCCCCATCGGCATCTGTTGATTGTTCTTCAAGAATCACTGACTCTCCTGGAGCAACAGACAGTAAGTTCTGAGGTTGGATGAGAACAGC
Source organism: uncultured euryarchaeote (assembly GCA_937897365.1). Taxonomy (GTDB): domain Archaea; phylum Thermoplasmatota; class Poseidoniia; order Poseidoniales; family Poseidoniaceae; genus MGIIa-L1. The sequence goes on along the minus strand of CALCOP010000144.1, from coordinate 13,871 downwards.
AACGGGGTCTGACTGGCCGATTGTAAGACTCAAGAAGGAAATCTGCTCCATACCGCTAACATCCGTAAGGGTGATTTTGATGGTATGTTCCCCTGCTGGAAGTGATGAAGTATAGACTTGAGAAGGTGATACATCGGTAAAGAGGGGTTCGTCAAGCAAATTACTACGTATCGACATGGTGTAATTGTCACCATCATAATCTACCGATTCCCGCGCATCCCATTGGATGGGGAAACTGGAAGAATACGCATCACCATCGACCGGAGTCGAGAGATTGAGTTGCGGTGCTGAGGGAAGGACTTCAACAGTTCGAGTAACGTAAACAGGTTGGTGAATTCCATCATCAAGACTCAATGTAATCGTGTGATTACCAGCGCTCAAACGTTCTTCAAAGATCAACCAATCTTGGCCCTCGGGAGTGAGTCGACCATCTAAATCACTGCTCCAAACAACGACAAGATATTCTGAACCACTGAACGGTTCTGCTTGAGCACAATGCCAATCGCCGTCCATGGGGAACGTGGCGCACGCAGAATCAAAATCACCCGATCCGTTTGCAGAGAACCAAATCAACTCTGAAGAATCGTATGTTTGAGTGGAAAGTGGCGTGCTGATTACAGACCGAGGGAGGGAGTTTTCAACATTAACAAGAAGAGAAGTTACTCTCGTCGCATTGATATGTTCTGGGCGAACATCAACAACTCTCATTTCTATAGAGTGAACTCCTCGTGAAAGGTGACCTGTCCAAATCTTTCCTTCCTCGGTATTATTCCAAGAGAGTTGCCCATCGAGACTCGACCAGTATTCAACTTCCAGAGTATCTCCCTCTGGGTCAACAGTTGCTGAGCCGTCGAGAGTGACTTCGTCCTCACTCGCATTTCCAAGTCGGGTTAATGTGAACACAGGTTCTGGAACTTCATTGAACAATTCAACCGGAATCGTGTACGTTGTCGGCGCATTAAGTCCATCAGAGGCGTGAATAACCAAGTCAAAAGTAGAAGGTACATTTTCAGTCATTGAAAGATTCATCCAAATCTCCGTAGGACAACCGCTCGTCTGACCTAAACCCTGTTGATACGATCGTGTAATCCAACACGACAGAGTATCGCCTTCTGGATCAAAGGTTCCTGATAGATTAATTTGGACGTGCTGGGTTCGAGGGATAACAAGCTCAGACCATGGCGTCATTGCGGGAGTGACATCAAAGACAATTGTTGGTGCTTGATTTACAAGTTCAATGGTACGGGTTTCAGATACACAGTTTCCTTTGTCATCACATACGACCAGCGTGATGTCATGAATACCATCAGACAATGAGCATGAATAGACGTCTTGACCATTTGCCGTAAAGGCAAATCCATTCTCAGGACCGTTTGGAGATGGCCATGTCCCTGTGCATGAAGAGAGAATATCCCCATCCAAACTGCTGTTCCATGAGAATGTCAATGGGTCGTCATCCAAATCCCATGAGGTTGAAGCGTTGAACACAACATCTCCTTGAGATGGATATACCGAGCTGCTTTCCGGTGTTGACCAGATCAAAAAGGGTGGTTGATTTTCAAGAGGCAGAATACATTGAACAAAACGGTCTTGATCAAGCGTAACTGACGTCGAATTGGAAACGCTGTCATAGCCACAAGAAACAGTGACCGTTGTGAAACTTGAGGCACCAGTATTGGTCCAACGTTGGCCAATGAAATTAGGGAGTGGGCGATAGCCAAATCCATCGGTAGAATCCTGAACATTAGATTCGAATTGAGAGAATGAGGCTCCAACATTCGCACCAGGAATACCGTTACTGTTGTTGTTAATAACCCAGACATCGATGTCGTAAGCGACATCGATAGTCGCTCCTGAGGCAATGGTTGGATAAGATTGATTGAAATCAAAGTTGACGGGTTGATGGAGGTGTAAATTAGAATTTGAATCGAGTTGAAGGATCGTGGGCGTTAATCCCAAGTCAGTAAATCCTGACCAGTTCACCTGACTGTTTACAAGTTGAATGGTCCCCGTACATGATGATGAAATTGTATTTCCCACTCCCGATAAATCAAGATGGTTCGAGAGTTGAAGGCATGCTGTTCCGCTCAATGTGGAGTTACTCATCATTGAAGGGTAGTTGTTATGATTTTGGCCGTTCCAATCGATTCCTGAATGGTTACCATACATAGCAAGCGAATCAATTGCCGCTGCTGCTTGTAGAATTTCAACAGCTGGTATGCCTGTTCCAGTTCCCCTTTCAGTATGTATTTCAAGACCGTAAATACTGATTATTCCACCCTGCTGGCCAAGATTCAAACCTGAATTATCTACAAAGAGAGGTGCATGATTCGCCCCGTTATCGGCGAGATAGATGTCGTTTAACCATAAGTCAGCCGAATCGTGAATATGAATTCCTGAACCCGCAGAATGAGTTACCTCGCAACTCGAACAGATGACATCCAGTTGTGGATGAGTTACCGTTTTGGAACGGTCAAAATGTATCCCAGATTTTTGACCGTCAGTCGTTCCACTGTAACCGTTATACTGAACGGTCAGGTTGTCAAGGTATGTGTCGATATTATCAAGTAAATGAAGACCCGAATAACTGTTATTCTCGAGCGTTGAATTTGTGATGTGAACAGAAGAATAATCCAGATACATTCCATCCTCAGAATTGTTGTGCAAATACACGTCATTTGCCTCCCATTCTGCCTTGTATGAGTGTATTCCAGGGCCGACTGAGCCCGATATCTCAAGCCCATCAAAAACGGGAGCCGATGTAAAAATCCAAGTTATAGCAAGCCCGGCTTTGTGAGGACCTTCTCCGGGATCGCCGGAATCCCGTATGGTGAGATTCCTGAACGTCGTTGATGCATCAGCATAATACAATCGCACACCTGTCGATGTCGAGTCTTCAATGAGTGTATTCTCAAACCAAGCACCCGTCGAGTTAACATCGATTGCTGCGTAAGCAATATTGGCAGTCTTTGCGCCAATTCCACCCGTTCCGGTAACCGTCAAATTGGTAAAATCTGCAGTTTCATAATTCGTGTAATTTGAATGGTTTTCTTTATCGACATATACGCCCCTATACATCGAATTGCTGACGGTACAATCTCGGAAAACTGCGCGAGTATATCCGCTATCGTCGATATGGCGAACTACAATACCATGGTCGGAACGGTCTACACTCAAATTCATCAGTAAGGGTTGACTATCTTCAATCCAAACCCCTGCAGAAATTGCCCAACTGGATCCACTTATATTACTCATCACCAGATTTCGAAGAACGCCTCCCGAGCCGCCCCAGATATTGACTGCTCGAGTAAGATGGTCAGTGAACACAGCACCGTCGACGATTGGAGTTGAACCCGAACCGATTGACAAACCTAATCCATATCGCCAATCTCCTTGGAATGGAAGTACTCTCCCGGCTTGATTAATGATGAGGTCAAAGATTTGTGGAGCAGAGTTGCTAAACATATCGATACCTACTCGGTCAGGATTGAGAATCGTGAGGTTGTGAATGATTGGATTTGACCCATACATCGTGATTCCATAAATGGAATTTTCAATGGAAACGTTGTTGAGAATTGAACCACGATTGTTTGAACTGCTGTTAAACTGAATCCCCTCGTGGTCTGAACCGGTTAATGAGGTAAGCGTGACAGGGCATGCAACCGTACCCTCAATTGTCAACCGACCCTCGACAAAAATACGAGCACCAGAACCCATTTCCACTTCCGTACACGGCGAAATAATCAACTCATCAAAAACCGAAACGGTGTATGAAGACGTTACCGTAACCGAACCTGTCCAAGTTGTTTGGGCGCGTGCTTGAACCATATCTGGGAGTGCTAATTCGTCAAAATCAGATGCCTTTTCGTCAGCGTCAAACATCGAAGAAAAAACACCGGTAAAAGGCGTAGCGAGGAGTAAAAACAGGACAACCCAAACACCAGATGAAGAACGAGGTGGAATGTCCATAACTTCTGCTAAATCAAAAAGCATTTGAAGGGTTCTATGATATGTGAGGAGCAGTCTCATTCGCATGACAGTCTCTCGACAACAAAAAGCCGTACTTATTAGCCTCGAAAACGATTACAGTATAGAGTGGAGGCGTGATTCAAGCATGTTCGCAGTACGAGGACAACCTGCTGCTCGATATTTCGTAATCGCTTCCTTCAAGGCGATTTGTCGTAACTTCGGTTCCAGCTCAGACGTACACATCCACCAACGCGCGTGAAGCCGATGATGAAGAATGCTCTTTACAGATTCATCGGGCCGAGATACGAAATGAAATTCGGCCTTTGCTTGAACATTATCATGCCCTAACAAAGCTTCAACAAGCGCCAAGCGAATCGAATCACTGTGGGTTGTACTTGTTTGCTGTTCGATGGCTTTACGGGTGATTTTTACTGCCTCAGACAAGTTTTTTCCGGTCTGTATAGCCATGGAGAGTGCAGATCTGGCTTCGAGACCCAAGACTAAGGCATCATCGACCCCTCCGATAGAAACAAGAGTGGCTCGGAACGTTTCCGCCTTGAGATAGTCGGCTTGGGCTAGTGCCAGTGCGTGTTGAGCCATGGTAAGTGCGACGACGGTAGCAGTTCGTTCTCCAGAGTCTTCAGGCAGGACAACATGACTGAGGAAAAATTTGATTTCACGAATTGTATCTTTGTCAAGGTGGGGACCTCTACGGTCATCTAACATTCGGGATGCTGCTGCGATAGCCAGCTGATTCTTTTGCTTCTGAGTACCCATTTCTAAACCACTTTTCATGACAGATTTGGCGTCATCAATTCGCCCCTCAATGTAAGCGAGACCCATTGCAATCTCATTGAAAGAACCCGCGTCTTCAATCGATTCAAGGTGAGTATGTGCATGGGATGGCTCACCCCTTTCAATGGCGATTTTTGCTGCAAGATAATGGAGATGAGATGGGTTGTGAGATGTTTCTATTGCTTGTTCAAGAAGTACCGAAAGAACGTGACTATGCTGCAATGAAAGTGCGTCAAAAGCAGCATTGCAGTGCATATCTAAGTCGTCAGACTCAGCACTGATTCTGTGATAGAGAAGAATGATTCTATCTTCAAGAGTTGTTGAGCACGATTCCCAATGAGTTACAGCTTCACTGTGAAGTTTCAGTTTTTCTTGTTTCGTCATTGTCGAGCGACGAACATTTCGTATTAAATGCTGCAACTCCATTTTACTGGTCCCCGGAGTCCATCGTAAAAAGGCTGAATCATCGAGTGTCCCGACAACCTTGTCATCGTGTGCTTTACTGGCCTCAATCGGGCGGGGGAGCAAAACGAGATGATCTAAACCTGCTCGAGTTGAATCATCTAAAGTCGACAAAACAACGTCTTGAACATATGTTTGGACATCGGCATTTGCCTCTGGCAAAATTGTTTCTTTTTGATACAATTGCATTGCTAAAGGGTGACCTCCAAGACGTTCAGCAATGTGCAACCGTTCTTTTTCACTCTGAAGTTCCCCGAGTAGTTTTACTGCCTCAGTAATTTCAAGAGGAGGAATTGGGAGACGATTGACGTGTTCGAAGGAAATCAGTGGTTCTCTTCCAATAAAAATCAATTTTGGGCCATGAGATTCTTCCATCCGCTTACAGAATAAATGGAACCTCGAGAGGTGGCGTTGCGGTATAAGATGAACATCGTCAAAAACAAAAATTTCATCTGCACTATGACGAGCGATGTATTCGCTCATGGCTTCAAAATCTGATGGAAGAGTTTCAGAGAAATCCAACCCAGAGCAAAGAGACTCAATGTCAGAAAACTCATCCGCCCTTACCCAGCGAAGGGTTCTACCCGCCGCAGCGAGTTCATTGACTAATGCGACACCAACCGTAGTTTTACCAATACCCGGCAGACCACTCAAGATAAAATTATGATGCTCTGTGAGCAATCCAAGCGCTGATTGGATCAAAGCGGAACGTCCGAAAACTTTGGTTGCTTGAGGTATATCCCCGAAAACACGGCCTTTCGAATTGCTTTTTCGAGGTTTCAATGTATCTTCACCCAACGAATCAAGAAGAAGACGCCCTTGTTCGGTGAGGTGGTAGACATTTCTGCGACGCGAACCCCCACCAATCACATGTGCCATTCGTTTGAAAATCAAACCCTCATCCTCCAAGGAGTTCAACGGTGCATTTAACGCGGAACGTACAACGCCAAGAGATTCACTTAATCCTGGTAGAGATATTTCACGAGTCACATCCCAGGCCTTCTCTAACGTTTGGGAATAATTACCTAAGCATCGAAGGAGGCGCTCTTGTGGTGTAGAAAGCCTCCTCGACATGTGTTAACCCACCTCGCCGTTTCTTTCTAAGGGAATCCCTTTTTGCATCACGAAGAAAGAGGGAGGGGAAATACTTGATTCTGTAATCAAATTTACTGAAAAGGTAAAGATTTGAATAAATGCATCCTATTTAATGTAAATCCGTTGAAGTTAAATGGTACAGCCTCCAGAGTCAAATATGAACCTTGCACCTACTGAATATGACTTCGGCGTTGAGTCGAATTACTTTTTTGCCTCAAACATTACTTGCGCCAATGAAGATGCCCGAAAAATGTATGTCAAAGCCTTTGGCCACATGCTCAACTACAACCACGAAGAAGCAATCGCTTGTTTCAGCCAATGTGCTGAACTCGACCCGACCTGCGCCATGGCATACTGGGGAATCGCATACTGTGTATCTTCAAACTACAACTGGAGTCCCGGACTTGGATCTGGTCACGACTACATTCAGACCGCATTAACACTCAAAGAAGGCTGTACTGAACTTGAAAAAGACCTCATCGACGCACTCTCAAAGCGGCACTCCGCTGAAGCACGTGACGCTGCTGACCCGTCTGTCCTCAACATGGGGAACAGCCCTGAGTTGAATGTCGCATTTGCTGAGGCAATGGCGCCTCTTTACGAAAAATACGCCGGTAATCTCGATGTTACAGCGGTTTATGTTGAAGCACTCATGAATCTGAAAGCATGGCAACTTTGGGATAAGAACACCACAACTGGTGAAATAACCCCCGCTGACGACAATACATTGTTGCTTGTCAAAGTTATGGAAGATGCTTTTGAAAGCAGTGAAGAAGCGAAAGTTCACCCTGCACTTTGCCACCTCTACTGTCACGCTCTCGAATTATCACCTTTCCCAGAAAGAGCATTGCCTGCTGCTGATGTGCTTCGCACACTCATGCCAGGATTAGGCCACCTCGTCCACATGCCTTCCCACATTGATGCTTGGGTCGGACAGTGGAAAGAAGCAATCGATTGTAACATCGCTGCTGTCGAAGCTGACGACCGATATGTCGAAATTACAGGTAACGAATCGCAATTCTACAAGTTCTACAGAATGCACAACCACCACTTCGTCGTTTGGTGTGCAATGTTCGAGGGACAATACGAAACTGCTCTCAAATATGCTCGTAAAGCCGTCGATACCTTACCTGCAGGTGATGAGAATTCAGGTGTGCAATTCATGCTTGCCGGAATCATTCCAATGGGCGCTATTTTCCTTGAATCTTACGTCACCATGCCTTGGCACGTCATGATTCGATTCGGAAAGTGGGATGAAATCATCGCTGAACCTATGTATTCGGACAAAGACGTATTCCCTGCAACCATAGCAACACAACACTACGCTCGTGGTGTTGCATTTGCATCAAAGGGAATGGTCGCTGAGGCTGAAGCAGAACAAGTTCTGTTTGAAGAAGCACTCAAGAATCCTGCACTCGCAGGCCGTGTGTTGCACAACAATTTGATGTATCAAGATCCAAGTGAAGGACCTTGTATCCTCTTGGTTAATGCTGCTGTTCTCGCAGGTGAAATTGAATACCGAAAGCAATTCCAAGCCAAGGCTCGTGGAGAGGCTGCAGACTTCACTGCTGCCTTCGATCACATCCGCCGTGGTGTTGACCTCTCACTCAATCTTGCCTACAACGAACCATGGGGCCAAATGCAACCTGTTCGTCACATCCTCGGTGCTCTGCTCTTTGAGCAAGGCGAAATCGAAGAAGCTGAAGCCGTCTACCGTGAAGACATCAAACTCTGGAAGGACAACATGTGGGGTCTCTTGGGCCTCAAACTCTGCCTTGAAGCCCGAGGCGATGCACCTGAGGAACTCGCTCAAGTCACCGCCTTATTCGAAGAGCGCTCCTCCCGTGCAGACATGGTACCAAGCGTGACCTGCTTCTGCGCTCAAGTTGATGACGAGCCAAGTTGCTGCGATTGAGGAATTTCCTGAGCATTCAATCGGGACCCTTTTGTTCATAAAGTGCCGATTGAACCATCCCTCAACGATGGTGACACCATGTTGACAAGAGCGGATGTTGAGAAAGCCCAACAAGCTTGGGGACAAGGAATCGTAGAGATAGCCGCTGCACATGATGCTGGAATAGACTTCGTCCAAAGAGCTCGAACACACGTTGAATCGTTATATTCCTATGACATTGGACCGGTTTTGTTCAAACCGACCTTCGCTGTAAAAAAGCAGTTTCGACCGACTTTTGAAGGCGCACTTTCCTATTTCGTTGGAGGCAATAGCGAGTTTTCAGAAGACAAAGGATTTGCAATTAAGAGTTGGACAAAAGTACGGTTTGAAAATGAGGATGTCATCATCAACGGAAATACGGCAATATCCATGGGCAATTATTTTTTCACTGCACCAAGCGGTGAAGAAGTGAAAGTTGAGTTTTCATTTGGATATATCGTTGATTCGAACGGAGCGTTGCGAATCAACTTACATCATTCATCGATGCCTGCGAGCATAGAATAATTCCTTCCTCCTCGCAGTGGAAGTCTTGTTCCTCGACTCAAGCGTGAATGTCGTGTGTCTTGCAGAGGTTCGTTATTAGCGAAGAACCCGTCAGCACTAATCAGAGTCTTTGTTGCGTCCCATTTCAGAAATTTCTTTCAGAATTATCAATCCTACAAACCCTCCAAAAACAAGGCAAAGGGGTGGAAATATCGTTTTGACCAGTGCGCCACTCGATTGCACGGCAGCATCACCTGCAATGGCAGCGGTAATCGCAGTGATGAACGGAATGGTGTGGTAGTACCATCCCAAATTCGTAGCAAAGTTAGGGTCCTTCGATTTCACTCCTCCAGCCTGTTCAATCGCCCGAGCGCTCAACGCCTGTGAGCATTTAGGACAGATATCCCAGGATGCTTCGACTGCGATAGAACATGCAGGACAAAGGCGCATGAAATTAACATTGTGATTGTGTTTATTTATGTTGGTTTTTTATTCAATTCATTCATTCCATACAAGAAACTATGTGACGGCTTCGAAAAGCCGTATCGCATCATTGATTAAGGACGAGTAAAACGATTACATTTGTGAAATACTATGGGACCGGATTCAGGGGAAAAGATTCTCGTTTTTGATACAGAAACGACTGGGCTAGAAGACAACGATCAACTCATCCAACTTGCTTGGGGATGGTGGGACGGTAGTGGAGGTTTAACCGAATCACACAGTTTCAAGTGCATGCCTACCATAAAATGGGAATCAGAATGGCACGATGAGCATAATCTTTCGATGGCAGACGTTGCAGGCCACCCTCCTCTCAGTTTAGATCTGCTTGAGTCGTTCATAAATGATGTAGAAGCTGCTGATTATGTCCTTGGTTACAATGTTGATTTTGATCTCACTGTATTAGAGCGTGAACTTGCTCGAATAGGTGAAGACCCGACTATACTTTCTGGGAAGCAATTCATTGATCCTATGGTCATTTGGAATAAATCCGAAGGTCGAAAACTTGTGGATGCGCACAAACGTTGGGTCGGAACTGACCTTGAAGGAGCACACGATGCCGAAGCTGACGCAACCGGTACTGTGGCGATTCTACCAGGGATGTTACAAGAATTCGGACTCGAAAGTTTGTCTGTGAGTGAACTCGCTGGAATGTGCTATGAAAAGGAATATGTTGACCGCACTGGAAAAATGAAGTGGGTTGAAGGAAAGCCAGTATTGACCTGTACGAAGTACAACTACTTCGGGGATGGAACTGGAAATAATATCCCTGGCCTCAATGTTTGGGAAGTAGCGAAGCGAGACAACTGGTATGCAAACAACTACCACACGTTCAAGTCTGTACACCGAAGTGTAAACATCGCATTCCGACTTGCAATGGGATATATCGATGATGAATCTGCATTCCTTCGAGCAATGGCTCAAAGATTTGGCCCACCATCGGCCGAATGATTGATCTTCACAGCTTGAAAGGGTCATTCCTCTTCCATTTGAGACAAGTAATACGTTTCAAGATGAAGTATTCGCGACTCGTCTAAGCCCAATGTTTTGGCTTGAATATTCAGCATTTTCCGCTCATCGTCTGTAACAATTCCATCGTCCATGGCGATGGAAAAAGATTCGAGATAAGCTTCCTCAGTTGTAGTATGCGCTTCCGGCAAAACTGAAATTGAAATTTTAGAGAAGGCAGCAAATATCGGTTTTCGAAGAATGATGAATGGGATACCGATAATGACACCACCAAGCCACCCTACTCCCGCTGCGTTCTCCATCAATTCAGTGGCGAAAAGGAACAAAACTGCACCTAAACCCGCAAACAATGCAGTTGTGAATGTCTTCCTCAGTTTCTCATCAATACCAAGTACTTCATGCTTCATTACTGCATACGAAAACACAAATCCTTCAAACAATGCTGCCAAGACGAGGTTCATAGAAATAAGTGGAATGATGATACCGATGAGTATGCCCCAAGTAGGGATGTTGTCATAGCTGTATACGTCGTTGTTAAACCATGTTAATTCGGGACCAGAAGCTACAGGAAGTAATGAAAAGAAAGCGACTAAAGCTATGATTGATAAGAACTGAAACACTGTTTTCCCAATAAAACCTAAACGAATTGCCCAAATTTCATTCTTTTGGGATTTCGAACCAGATTTGAAAACTTCTTTGGTAGTGAATGTAATCATCAGTGTTGTAATGATGGCAGCGATCAATGGGATGAAGAAGATGATTGTTGCCAATGGTCCGAGCAGGTTCGTAGACCACATCAAAGGGTATTGGGGTGATAGGCTTTCATCACAATAAGGAACGTACGTGAGGGGGTCACCTGATGCAACCCCCCCAATGCCTTCTCCAGGCCCTTCACAGTAAATCCAGAGTACCTCTCCTAAGGCATCATGGAATCCTCCCATTGACATACTGGCAATGAGAAGTAACACAAAGGAAAGAAGAGGAATACATATCTGTGCACGGTAGTTATATGATTTGACAACCCATTGTGAAAAGCGGCTTTCGATATAGAAGAATGGAGCACTGAGGTATAGGAAAAATAACATAATTCCAGTCGTATAGAACAACACTCGTATGTAATACAAGGATTGTATCTGTTCAAATTCATAGGGGTAAGCCCAGAAAATCGCAACTGTTAGGCAACGAATTGATTCAGTGAAGAGCATCATCGCAATAAAGCGATTTTTAGGATTCTTCGAGTCTGCTCTGTAAATCAAAAAGGTGAGGAAAAGTAGTCCGAACCCACTTAAGATTGCAAAAAAGGAAACCATCGTCCAGAAGCCGAAAGGTTGTCCAGCCAAAAAATCAATATTCGTAAATAAACGCCAATAATACGAAATTAGTGATCCAACTTCGGTCACGATAGTTTGTAGCGAACTGTACTCTATCATCTAATCGGCTACACGCGAGTAAAAATTTCACTAACTTGTCATTTTACAGTCCGCCACACAAAGGTTACATCCATCACTGCTCAATTAGGCCGCCCACTGATTGTTCTGTTTGAAATATTCGCCGATGCTTCTAAACATCGCGACCGACTGGTATGTGTATGAGAGTAGTTCCTGCCTACGTAATTGTGGTCACGTTACTCGTCTTAATCGGTTCCCCAATAGCACTTGCGGACCACTCCCCAACTCACAGTCGCTGGTCAATAGAGGCTGGAGACGCTGAAGGAGAGACTGAGGTACTTGCCGTTGATAACAATGGGCGACTGAATATACCTCTTTTCATCGTCAATGAAAATCTCATCAGCATCACCATCGAGTTCGAATTTACTGCCCCGTTTGATGCTACAGTCTCTGGTCCGCAGAGTGCGACAATTCAGGGAAGCTCAAGCCAAGAGATCATAGTCATGCTCAGTAACGTAAACCCGTTTGAACACACCGCAGGTTCAACCGGAGAGTTTGAAGCCGTTGGTACTGTGACTTCTCGCCAAGGGCTTCCCGTAAGCGTACCAGGTGATAGCGATTCTACAACCATTGATATCGAGATTCCTTTAATTCACAACCCCATCGTTGACTTGAAAGGACCTGAAAATACAATTCAAGCCGGTCAAAGTTCGACGCTTGAAGTGAGTGTTTCAAATTATGGAAATGTCAATGAGCAAGCCTCAAGGGTCACGATATCAAGCAACTGCCCTCTCCTCACCTTTACAGAAAAATCTCCTAAAATCGCAGACCAAATTATGGCTATTGGCGTCACTCTTGTTTCTGAAATTTCGGTTGAAGTTACAGAGGGTCAAACTACCAATGCATGCAACGTAGTCGTGGAAGTACTGTTCACATGGCCGGATGATTCGCAATCGTATTCGGACAGTGTGAAAGTGAATGTGGCCGAAATGGAAATTGAGGTGGAAGAAGAAGGATTGGCGGTGAATAAAAACCTTCCAGCACCTGGCGCTCTCAGTGGAATCATTGTAACACTCATAGCCGCAATTCTTCGCCGAAGTGAGTGATTTATTCCGTGGTAGAAGTTTCAAACCTGCGGGAAAAATACGCATTTGTCGCCTTGATTCCATTGTTTGTATTTCTCCATACACTTCTTGAAAGGTTCACTCTCAAGGTTATCGTTGAGCCATGAAAGAACGTGACTCCAAACTTGTGCATCGAACCAAGTTCGGTCGTGATTCGCAAATTGTCGCACAAATGGAAAAAGAGCATCACTCAATGCCTCACTGATTGGAGGTTGTGATGCGAGACGGGCATCCAAATCTTTGAGATAGGAAGAGGCTGCTTTGCGTTGTTCAATTTCATCAACATCTTGGTATCGATTAGGGTATTTGTAGCGGTCAAGATGATACTTGAACTCATCATCATTTCTGGTAATCCAATGTTGTTCTTCTTCAGAGAGAGTCCAGCCCAGGACGTGTTGCATAATTTCGAGACTTTCCTCGATCAGTGTACCATCATCAAGGAGCAAAACCGGAACAGTTCCTTTCGGTGATACTTCCATCATGTGTGCGGGACGGTCTCGTAAGACGACCTCTCGAAGTTCTACGAGAAAATTTACACGAATAATCGACATTCGAGCTCGCATCGCATACGGGCACCGACGAAACGAATAGAGAATCGGGTCTTGAGCCATGTTCTGGCTGCACCTCACTCTGGTGGAATTGGCGGTGCATAACCCCCATCGACAGCCTCTTGGACAAGCGACATATCTGAGTCAACCATCATTTGAACCAGTTCTTCAAAAGAAGTGCCAGGAACCCAACCAAGCTCTTTCTCAGCAAGAGCAGGGTCGCCAATCAGCAAATCAACTTCTGCAGGACGGAAGAATTTCGGGTTGGTACGGACTCGAACATTTCCATTTTGGTCTGTTGCTATGGTATCAACGCCGTCACCGGACCAAGTCAGGTCCATCCCAACATGAGAGAAACCGAGAGTAATCATATCTCGAACGCTGTGTGTTCGGCCAGTTGCTACGACATAATCGCCCGGTTTGTCTTGTTGAAGCATGCGCCATTGCATCTCGACATAATCGCCCGCAAATCCCCAATCGCGCTTTGCATCGACATTACCAATCCAAAGACATTCATCAAATCCGTGAGCGATTCGGGCAGCGGTCATAGTGACTTTGCGAGTGACGAATTCAAGACCTCGTC
>CALCOP010000143.1 GCA_937897365.1 uncultured euryarchaeote | reverse complement strand
ACTGAAACACTGAGTGATTCTTCATCATCCCATTGTTCGGTAAACTTGAATCGATGATCGACCTGTAAAAAGGAGCCACTGCCAAGCATCCTAATTTCACCATTTCCTCCGTTATGAAGCCAAATCATTGAAGTTCCTTGTTTGAGACAACCGTTGACTGCAGTACCATAAACCGGTAAAGACAATGCTTGACAACGGATATGGGATTCTGTTGTTTGACCGATAAGATGCAGTTCAATCGCCCAACCGTTTGCTTTGACATATGCAGCAGCGTCATTAACGCCCAAGTTTGAGAAATCAAAAGTGCTGGTGATTTCAATCCAATCGGTAGAGGGAGTGAACGTGTCGGTAACATTGGAAACAACAATAGAAACTGGTTCAATGGAATTCTGAGTTGATAGTTGGACGACGGTCAAATGAATTGCACCTGATGAGGTCATCCGAATAGGCATACTGAGTTCTTTCGTGCCACCAATGGAGTTTACGGATTGTAAGGCATCGTTAAGGGCAATTACAACGGCGTCAGTTGAATCAAACTGAAGAGAGAGTGCGGAATCATACGGTGCAAAGAGACCACCAAACAATACGTTTCCGCTGCTTGAAGATGAGCCCAAACGAAGCGTAACTTCGACCATTGGTAACCCTTCAACACCATCTGATACTGTTGCTTGAGATAACGCATTATTCATCGACGCTAATTCGCTGTTTGTAAGTGAGATAACTTGCAAATCTTGTAGATTTGGTAAAGCAGAGGACATGAAATCTTGACCGTCAATGGACATCGTGATGAAAGGCGAGTTCATAGATTGGGCTGGAGAAGCAACACCGAATTCAAAACCGTTCACCCCTCCAACTGGAAGGAGGAAATTAAACGCAGCAGAACCGGCTGGAGTAGAGGCTCGAGTTTGCCACATAGTTCCGTCAGAAAGTCGGTCTTGTATGCCTAAACGACCGATGCCTTGACCTTCCATAGACCAGTCACTCACACCGTCCATTCCAATATCAATGCGCAAACCATCAGCCACGCTGGTTCGAATCATTTCGACATCGAAGGTGTCAAGAGTCCAACTACCACCCGTAGAAATCACACGGAATTGAACACTGAAGTGTGGTGCTGAAAGCCATTGCTTCCCCGTAGCGAGGGCAAGCCATGTCCCTCCACCATCAAGTGAATATTCGACTTGTCCATTTCCGTTCAATGAGCAATTCGAGTCAAGACCAGCGAATCCTGAACGGATGTTGAAGTGTTTTGAGGTCAATGTTCCCGTTCCGGATATTTGACCTGGTGACCATGACGTGGATTGTAATTGCCAGCCCATACCGGTAGGGTCTTCTTCAAAATCTTCAACAATCTTACCTTCAAAATGGATACCATGCACAGAAGGAACTCCTCCGGCTTGACTCTTCATGTGAATGCTGAGACGGGCACTGGGATACGTCTCCCAATCAATCATACCCAAGTCGATTGATTTTGCAGTCGAATGTTCGAACCCTGGAATAGGTTGCGATGTAGATGCATCAAGGAGTTGCCACTCAAGAATTTCTCCGGCAGGAACCTCCGCATCAAGATGGAGATATCCAAACGTGCGCATTTCTCCCTGACCGAGTGTAGAAGGGCTGAATGGAGCGGAAGTCCAGTTTCCTTCGCCTGAAGACACACCCGTCCCACTCGGCATTACAGACACGTCATCAACATTCCAGCCGTCATAATTGATCGAGCTGTCAGTAGTTCCAATGCCAAATCGAACTTGGAATGATGGGTTATTCGCTACATAGTTGGTAATGCTAATTGTTTGAAGAGAAAAAGAACTGTCTTGGGTATAGCCTGATGAGTAAACCGTAGCCCATGCCCCGTTAGCTCCTTTTACGGCGACATAGGCATGATCCCAAGTCGCACTTTCAATGCTGAGACGTTTCATGAATGAGAGGTCCCAAGAACCGGAACATGAAGAGCAATTCATGACGGGAGAGGTTGCCCATATGGTCGTCCCAAGTCCGTTAGGATAGTTTCCATTGTAGGTGTAAATGGCCTTACTTCCACTGCTTACACCGTTTGTTGGACCAAGAACAGTATCGTAACCCCAAAGCCAAGCAGGTGTGCCAAGTGTCCATCCGTGATTTGCATTTTCAAAGTCCCATTCCCAGCCTTGGGGTAGAATCGTCAAGGATGAACCGTTGACATCAACGCCATCATACACGGTGTTACGTGAAAAATCAAGAGATTCGGTAAGTGAGTATCCGGTTGAAGAGGCTAAGTTTGCTGAATCAATGTCAATATCCAGAGATTGTATTGCTGATCCGTCAAGAATGCCCAGTCGCGTATTGGTATTGGCGCCGTCTGGAAATGAACCGATTGACAGAAGGTTTGACTGACCCATCTGAGTTGGAGCGTTGGAAGGATTTTCAATAACAGCAAGAGATTCCTCAACTTCAAGAGTGTATCCTTGCAATAATGTGGAGAGAACAAAAAGGGCAACTACTGCGATGCAACGAACTGGCGTGGCTCGCACTAACCCCATGTTACACACACGCCCACTGGTAGGTCAAAAGTCTTCGGCCATGAAATCATCATCCCGTAGGGATGGATTTGATTTTACTCTTCTTGTCGCAATGCTCAAGGGCTTTACAGAGAAACATTGATCATGACCGATGTAGAGATGCTCAAAAAGGAAGCCGGAATCGCTGCCTGCTCCTATGTCCGCAGCGGCATGAAAGTTGGCTTAGGGACGGGCTCTACCGTCAAACATACCGTCGTTGAATTAGGACGCATGATGGCCGAAGAAGGGCTGGAAATAATTGGAGTCCCAACCTCTCTGGCAACAGAAAAACTGGCCTTAGAAGTTGGAATCCCATTGGTCGAACTCTCGGAAATCGACGGGCTTGATGTTGTGATCGACGGTGCGGATGAGTACGACCCTCATTTCCAACTCATCAAAGGCGGTGGTGCTGCGCTCTTACGCGAAAAAATAGTGGCGCAGGAATCCGCAGGAATGGTCGTTGTTGCAGATGACAGAAAGCGCGTTGCTACGTTGGGTGCCTTCCCCCTTCCAATCGAAATCACTCCGTTTGCTCATCAAGCCACCATTCGAGTTCTCGGTCGTATTCTTGATTGTCGGGTGAACTGCAGAATGGCAGGAGACAATCCTGTGATAACCGATAACGGAAACATGATCGCTGATGCACACTGTGGGCCCACAATCCAAGACCCTGAGGGAATGGAAAGGAAAATTCTCAATATCGCAGGCGTCGTCCAAGTTGGCTTGTTTAACAATATGTGTGATGTTGTCGTACTTGCTGGAGCGAATGGTGTCGAAACGTTCGTGAATCCGAATGGACGCATGAAATGAACTTCTATCTCTCAATGATTAAATACGGGTGGTTCGACCGTTTAGTTGGGCCTGTAGCTTAGTCAGGTAGAGCGATGGACTCTTAATCCATCGGTCGCGGGTTCGAACCCCGTCAGGCCCGCCATTCTTTGGTCACTCATCGCTTAGAATGCACATCCCAAGCAACTGATTGCGGTGGATTCGACCAAAATTATGGGAATCATCACTTGCGGTAGGATCGGGATTGTCACCAACAAGAAAAACCATATCCATTTCAATCGATTGAACTCTCTTGACAATCTGAACCTCAGGGTGAAAAGGATGAACCGTCAGCACGACATCTCCAACAACGGGTTGTTCGCTGTCAAATGGATGCAGCGAAAAGACGGTTCCACTCGGAAAGGTTGGCCACATGCTATCGCCCGAAATTCGAACTCGGACCGGCTTCATTTCTGAACCTCAACTTGCTCGAATCCAAGGAACTTCACGGCCCTTTACGGACCAGAACATGTGATGAATCGCTTCGATGGCGTCCATGAGTTCTTGGGCGTGTTGAGTTGAAACTTCGACTTTGCAGGCACTGCACAATTTCGCAGCATTCCAGAAAGTCGTGTGAAGCTCAGGATGAGCCTCAAGATGCATTGGTTTGAAGAAATCAGTCCATAAGACCAGGAGTTCATCCTTGCACTTTTGAGCTTCTTCTTCTTTAATCGATGCATAGCGACTCATCGTGTTGAGATACGTTGCTGAACTGGAGTTCTCTGCGTGATTTTCAGCGAGTGCAAGCATTTTCTTCGTCATCGATTGAACTGCTTCACCGGCAACTCGAGCACTTGCAGGGTCATAAACTCCACAAGGTCCGTCGCAATGTGCAGAGGCTTCAATCAGTGTAAATGGTGTGTCTTCCATGACACTCGCATACTGAACTGGCATATCAATATGTGCTAACAGAATTAGACCACAATAGTCGTTCCTGCTTCTCCACGGAGTGCCAGTAAAGCATCTCCAGGCTGACACAAAATTGCAGAAAGTCCAGGTCGATGAAGTGCTGCCTCCATTAAACTGCCAATCTTCGGCGCCATCGAACCTGCGGGAAATTCTCCTTGTTCCATATACTTCTCACATTCATCCAATGACAGTGTGTTGTGAATTTTTTCATTCTCGCCGC
>CALCOP010000142.1 GCA_937897365.1 uncultured euryarchaeote | reverse complement strand
GAGTAATCCAACTGTTGTAGACAATCTTGTTCGGTAGAACTGCAATTGTTTCACGCCTGCGAAGAGCAGATGCTGAAGCCCATAGCATGTAGACGAATGCACCATAGATGAGAGGAGAACCAGGGTTGAACTCGATTGCCGCTTGAATGTCAAAATGGGTGATGGCGACAAAAGCACGTGTCATGCCACAAAATGGACACGGGTGGCCTGACAGATGATACCAAGGGCATAATTTCAACCCACCAACTTCTCCGTGTGGCAAAATCGCAGATACCGCCAGAGCACCACCCGTCACCACTGCAGTTATTGAGGCTGAACTCATACCAATTCCCCTCATGAGTGTGGCTTTGTTTAATGGTTAATGTCTTTTTTGTAGCGAAAACAACTATAACTTTGTTCCTTTTCAGTAATATCATGCAACCACAAGGAATGCAACAAGGAATGCCCGCACAAGGAATGACATCAGACCAAGATTGGTTAGTATTAGTACTAGTCTCTTTCTTCTTGGGAGCATTGGGAGTCGACCATTTCATGACAGGTAAAATCGGAACTGGAGTTTTGAAACTCATCACTTTTGGAGGATGTGGTATTTGGGCTCTTATCGATTTCATCATGATTCTAACTGGCAACTTCAAGGACGGAAACGGCCTACCAGTTGTCAAAAAGTGAGTTCTTACTTCGTTAGATCTCTCGAAGTTCGCCCTTTCTTCACCATATGAAGAGGCTGTATAGTCAATTAGAAATACCTCTTCCGTGAGTTTTTCCCATATGCTGGACCGCGAGACATATCTGTCAAAATTCCCTGTGAGGTCTTCTCTATCAAGACCCTCAAAAATGATGAAACCCTCCACAGCCGTGGAGATTTGTTTCCAAGAGAAGTATTTTGATTTCAGTGGACGCTCGTCACGCTCTGAGTTTTGGTTCTTTTTGATGTTCAATTTCCTCTTTGCAACCATCATCAACGCTGTTCTTCTCTACGTCGGTTCGCTGTTTGGATACTGGGGGGGCGCAATATCTTCTGTTCTCTCACTCATAGTCAGTATCTTGTTTTTGATTCCGCTGTTCACAGTCAGTTCACGTCGCCTCCACGATGTCGGTAAATCTGGCTGGTATCTGTTCATTGGTCTCGTTCCAATACTTGGCTGGTACCTGCTCGTTAAAGCGTATGTTGATGAGGGCGAGGCGAGCAACAACTCCTACGGCCGTCCACCTACAAATGACATTTGATTTTATTTGGGTTTCTTGTTGTTACGATTTCTGTGCGCATTCGAATTGTTTGAACTTCTTCCTCGCTCGTGATTGTTTCTTGAGTTCGATCTTCTGTTTGAACTTCCTCTCTTTTTTTGATTTCGATTCTTGTTTCTTGGACGCTTTTTCGCTCCAGTGTTTTCCTTGATTTTACCTGGTTTTTGACCGGGCTTAGGAATCGCTCCGATAAAGTGGAATGGATGATTGCTGTTGACGGGAATTTCTTTTCCAATGAGTTGTTGAATACCGACGAGATATCCACTTTCTGTGTCATCGCAGAAAGCGTATGCAATCCCGCTACGACCTGCACGTGCAGTTCGTCCGATTCGGTGAACATATGTTTCAGGTTCATTCGGCAAATCATAATTGAACACGTGAGTTATTCCATCAACATCAATGCCGCGACTGGCAATATCCGTAGCAACAAGAATGGGGATACTCCCATTTTTGAAACCTGCTAAGGCTTTTGTGCGAGCTCCTTGGCTCTTGTTTCCATGTATCGCTGCAGCAGTGATGTTACTTTGGTCGAGTTGCTTGACAAGTCGATTGGCTCCATGCTTTGTGCGAGTAAATACAATTCCACAATGCACACGCTCCTCTTTGATGATTTGAACGAGCAATCGACGTTTGTCTGCTTTTCTCAAGAACATTATTTTTTGTTGTATTCTGTCAACTGTCATTCCTTTCGGACTCA
>CALCOP010000141.1 GCA_937897365.1 uncultured euryarchaeote | reverse complement strand
ATTTCATTACCGCTCGAATCGTGCAATGATGGAGAACCACCCCAAGAGGGTGCAGTCCAATCAATCGATGTTGTAGATTCTTGGGCATTTCCCAGGTTTTCAACCACCATCCAAGCATTTGCGACGCCGAGAACTCGTCCATATCCTTCAGTTGTCCCAAGTCCACTTGGGCCGGTAACTGACAAGCCCCTCGTACGCAGAACCTCTATAGGCATTTGAATTACAGTGGTAATCGAAGAATCCTCATCTAAGGTCAGTGTAAAGTCGACAAAGCTGTTCGCATCGCCTAAAGCATCACTTGGTATTCCAACATTAAACCCAATCGAGATTGGACTGTCGGGAACAAGTGTTGGGTTTGTGTCTGCGCCACTCTGCAGCGAGAAGGTCCACCCATCAGGCAACGAACTATCATCCCACGAGAGGCTCCAATCTGCAGTCCTCGATCCAAGTGCTAATATTTCGATAGAGACGAGTTCTGTCGAACCTGGCGGTATGCGTGGCGTTTCGAGGGGTAAGTCAATTCGGGCTACGTACGGTTCTACTATTGCGAGTTGAGTTGTAGCAATGTTGTTGTCTTCCCTTGCTTCTGAAATGTTACCATTTACATCCAAAACCATCGTGACATTATGGATTCCTAATTCAGCGGTAATGACGGCGCTAAAGGTCAACGGACCACCTTCGCCAGAAGGTGAAACTGGTTCTACATCATCAAAACGTTCTCTTGCAATCTCATTGCCGTTGAGCAACAGCACAGCATCAAGATCATCATCGTTTTCGACAGTCCCAATGTTTGAGAATTGTCCTGTAATTGTAACCTGCTGTCCAGGATCTGGTTCTGCGGGGTTGAAACTGATACCTCTCTGGTCGGCAAGAGGTGCAAAATCTGAGGCACTTTGTGACACTAAAATGTCACCTATCAAAATGTCTAATGTACCATCTCCATCCATGTCTGCAACTGCAGGACTTGCCCATACTCTGTGTGGCATGGCAAGAGGTGACGACCAAGCATTGTTGATATCTGCAGACGCCCCAGTCTCGCCGTCAAATGCCCAGAGTCTCTGACCAAATGCAACAATGATTTCTGGCTCATTATCATCGTTAATGTCCATCCATATAGGCGCAGATACTCCAATCTCATCATTGTCATTGCCGTTTCCACGTTGCAAATCTCGACTCCATTCTTTCAATGGGGTTGAAAGGCTAATATCGTGGCATCCAGCCATTCCCTTACGGTTGAAACTTATCGATGATTCTGAATACCATGTGACCCAGCATAGACGGTCATGAATGCCATCATCCGTTGTATCAATTGGAAGTGGTTGTGTATCTGCATATCCATTTTGTGCTCTAAAATTGAAAATCTCAGTGGTCGATGTTAATTCCATTCCAATGTAGCGAGCACCGTTACCTGATGTAGCGCCATTTGAATCGGTCGGAACGGTAAGAATCATTTCTGGAGCATCATCACCATCCAACTGGACGATGACGGGCCCCGGTAAACGCAAACGGGGAGAATCGGAATCAGAGTCAGTACCCTGCAGTGCAACTCTTTCCCAATCCAGTGAACCGGATGCACCATCGATTCTCCAAACCCACATGTTTCCTGAATTTGAGTCAATAGTCGTCAAAACGATTGCAGTAGTCGAACTGTCAAGTGCAGCCCATGTAGGGTCTGACGGGTGTGTACCTCGGTCAAGTGAAATATCCCAGTCAGGCTGTGATGGTACACTTGTCGTTAAATCAAAAGAGAGCACAGTAGGATCATCAGAGCCTTCGTCAACGACTGACAGAACCAATTCAGGGGTTCCATCGAGTTCAAGATCGGCGAGCAATGGTTGGGTTACTGAACGATGGTTTGACTGGCTGGATGGGGTATGAGGGCTTGTGATGCCAATACGGTAATCACTATCGCTGTAACTCCACAATCTTTCATTACTATGGCCATTTTTTTGCCATCCAGATTCGGAGCATGTTAACTCCGGTGACCACATTTCTACCTGTAGGGCACTGGATGTGTCGTAGACAACAATAATTTCGGGTTTACCATCATCATTAATGTCGTGAACAATAGGTGTTGATCGAATATCATTGGTTTGTCCTAAATTGACTTCCCAAGCCGTTTTTGCATCATCTCCTGAAAGAATTGTGAGTCTACTTTCTCCTCCGTCTTTGGATACGGTGACAGCAAACAGTTCATCTTCACCACATCGTTCAAGTGCGGCATTATTTGCAGTAATACTCTGAGAAAAATCTGCGATAATTGAGCCATAGGCATCAACACCGTTTTCAAAACCAACCCAGTTAATTACAGGGCTGTCAATACTGCCAAAAATTGTGACATCGTCTACACTTCCTTCTCCAGGTCCACCGTTGGGGCTGTGTGGAGGCATGGTGCCATTATGGGTCGGAGTTCGTGCGTACTGACCCCATGGCTGTGTTTGTCCACCCCATGACTCATTGGTTGAAGAAAAAGCAACATCTTGAGGTTTTTCAAGATGATTTCGAGTATCTCCATGGTTCAAAAGGAGCGGTGAAAGTGATGAGAGTATGAGCAACAGCAGAGGGACAATCGCGTAGGCAATTTTGCCCGTCCGATGCATCGTGCTACTTGTCATCACATAGTAGGGGCCTCGGGGGGTTGTTATGGCTTATGGCGATGTGCATGAAAAAATCCCTACTTTTCGACTCTTTTTTATGCCATCATATGTAACGACAGAAGCGTTTTTTCGACTTGAATCTACCATTTACAAAGCGAGTGCATTAAATAGGGGTCGTCTGTGGCGAGAATGACTACGGTCGACTTCTCTCTTGAGGCACACGCCGGTGAAGGACGGAATGGGTTTCCCACTTCTTTCCTCATCTGTGCGTTTTGAGAGCGAATTGAGGTGAACACGATGTATAAAATTGTCACAAAGGAAGACACAATCCGCATTCCAGCTGAGTATATGCGCAAGGGTGCATCACTCAATGACCACATTGACCGTCTTTCAATGACTGCCTTTGAAGGTCGTTTTGATGATGACAACCGTTTCATTCTGGTTACATCAAATCACGAACCACTTGGCAGAGGACGAATCATTCACGGCGATGGTGCAATCTATCAGCGAGTTCGCTTTGATGCAGTTTTGTTCTGTATGGATGATTACGAAGTTGTCGAAGGTGCAGTTTCTGAAGTGAACGAATTCGGAGCTTTTGTCCGTATAGGACCTATGGAAGCATTGCTTCACAAATCACAAATCATGGAAGATCAAGTCGAAGCAAACGTAGGTGCAGGAGTTATTCAAGGCCGCAAGTCCGAGCGAAGAATTGGCGTTGGGGACTCTGTTCGTGCACGAATTGTGTCTCTCTCACCCGACACTTCTGACCCTCGTCGTTCAAAGATTGGATTGACCAGCAAACAGCCCGGACTGGGTTGTCACGACTGGCTCGGAGAAGAGGATAACGAGTGAGGTGATATGAATGGCAAAAGTTCCCTATGTTTGCAGTGAATGTCACCTCGTTCTCGAAGATGGCGTGGATGTCTGTCCACGAAATCCAGATGCACGCGTATCTTTAGAGCATCAAGGATACGTCATCATTATGAATCCTAGCCGTTCTGAAATCGCTAAGCGATTGAAGATCGACCAACCAGGCAAATACGCTCTCAAAGTTAGCGTTCGTTAAGGAGATGAAAATATGGATATTGTATCACGCAAGGAAAATAAATTACTCAACCGTGTTGAAATTAATTTCAGTTGGTTGCATGAAAAACAAGCCACACCATCACGCCAAGCAGTGATGAATTTGGTTAAGACACTTGAACCTGGTTCCAACCCAGATTGCATTGTTGTCAAAGAATGCAATACTCGATTCGGCCAACCTCTCACCACTGGACTGGCGTTCATTTATGGTGACGTTGACTCTATGAAAGTTGAACCAGAATTTATACACAAGCGACACGAACAATTTCGCTCATCTTCTGAAGCATCTGCTAAGGAAGAAGCACCTGCTAAGGAAGAATCACCTGTAGAAGATGCACCTGCCGAAGAAGGAGGTGACGAGTGATGGGTGACGGTCCTAAAGCTGGCGCAAAGTGGTCAAAGTATACCGTCGGTGAAGATGGTACACTCACTCGCAACGCTGAATTCTGTCCCCAATGTGGACCTGGTGTGTTCCTCGCTGTTCACGCAGACCGCAAGTCATGTGGTCGTTGTGGCTACACTGAAACCAACGAGTGATTTCAGTTCAGTTGTCTGTAGAATTTACCATCCTCACGTCAAGGGTGGCGGTAATTGATATGAAACTTGTATTGGTGCTTCAAGCATCATTCACTCATCGGCTGTTGAGGGGAACGGATATGACGATTCTAAGAATGACCCGTCATTGAGCAGCAGTAAAGTTAAGCTGTTATGCAGTACGATTTGCACGGGTATTTCTCTAAATGGGGTGCTGTGATGCTCTCGCTGGGAAAGACATGCTTCTTCTCTCCATCCAGCAATATGCCATGCTGATTGTTCACTGTTCCATAGTGCGTGCTGTACCGGTCCGCGTAATTGGACCGTTTTTTGAATGCCTTCCGCATTATACCAAAGCACATCTCCACTTTGGTAACAAAGAAGATGATTGTCATTGTGACTGAAAACCGAATCAAGTATTCCATCGTATGGAATGATTTCAGACAGGAGCAGTTCTCCAGTTTTACATTGGTATATTTGATGGCCGCCCCCTCTCGACCAGACATGCAGTTTCTGTCCTTGAATTGATGAAGAAATAATCGCTTCAGCATGAGGCAACTTCTCAAGTTCGGGCCAAGAGGGTTCGGGTTTTCTCCAATCTTCTCCAGTACCTTTTCCCATCGCATAGATGCCTTTTTTCCACAAAATAAATACAAATTGTTCATTATTGGAACAGAGTGAAAGTGGTTCAGCATCCAACACATGCGACCAAATTGTTTGAGCGGGATGTAGTGCAGCATCAATTGAGGTTCGTGTACGAAGTTCGCCACGCTCCGGGCCGTTGCCAAAGGGTTTCGAGAGGGCAAAAGAAGCCATTCTTGCAAGCATCAATTCATGGTCAACCCAAGTGGCAATCAATTGGTTGTCGAGAACAGTGGCGAGTTGAGCAGAACATGGGAATGGTTTTTTGACATCATCAATTTTTTGAAGATTCACATCTAATGCGAGAAACTCTCCATCGATTCCAATGGCAACATAGCCTGAATCCCAAGGTAAGAGCTGTGCTGGATGAAACGGTAAAGAGTCAATCTTTGAACCGGCCATGG
>CALCOP010000140.1 GCA_937897365.1 uncultured euryarchaeote | reverse complement strand
CTCGATCAACGCCGTGTAAGGGCGGTGTCATAACCACTAGACCACAGACCCAGCCAGCCCTGTAAGAAGGTGTTATTGAAGGCATTGATGGAGGCGTTAACCTCAAAACTGAGGAACTTTGCCATCAAGTTGCATGGATGAGGATGTTCAAGCTGCTGCTGCCCGACTTGTTCGGCGTATCAAGGAAGGTGGGCACAGCATCACTGTCGCAGAATCCTGCACAGGGGGACTGCTCTCCAGTGCGTTCACAGATATTGCCGGAGCATCCTCTTGGTTCAACCAAGCATGGATTACGTATTCGAATGAAGCTAAAATTAAGGAACTGGATGTTCGTCCAGAATCCTTAGAAAAAAAAGGTGCAGTTTCGGCAGAAGTCGCTATCCAAATGGCTCAAGGCGCCCTGAAAAAGGCAGAAGCAGATATAGCGATTTCAATCACTGGAATTGCGGGTCCAAATAACGATGGGACCAGTAAAAAAGTGGGTCTTGTGTATGTAGGAATTGCTTCGAACAGTTGGGCAAATGCAGAATCAACTGAAATTGGAGGCAACAGAGCCGAGAATAAAATTGGATTTGTGCATTTTGCATTATTGTCGACGATCAAGCGTTGGGACGAAGCAATGGCCCAAGCTGAGGAAGAGCACTTGAAATTGGAACGCCAAAAAGCGATGGAAGAGGCAGAGCGAATTCAATTCGAATTAGACCGAGCCCAAAGGGAGGCAGCAGCGCGAGAATCTGCACCATGGCAAGACGATTCATGGGATGGTGAAGGCACACCTCCTGGTGATGAGTCTTCATTGGATAATGAAGCAGAGTGGGATTAACACGCTCGAGATGTGAGTAATTCATACCGATGTGCTTTTGGAGCGTAAGCGTTGCCTTGAGTTCATGGGTGCGTCCGAGGAGGAAATGACTGCACTCCTACGGCAGCGTGGTTTCCTGCCATCTGCTTCAATTCGAAATCGCCTACTCAACCTTGAAGACTTGGAAGGGGTGTTAAATTGCTCCAGCGAAGTTGGATTTGAAAAGGGATTTTTAACGAATGAAATTCTTGAATCAATGCTTAGCGTCTGGGATCGAAAAGGTAAATCGAATTCTGTCTCGACCCCAGATCTCCAAGTAAAGCCAGTTCCATTAGGCAGGACAATAGCCCCAATTCATTCACCTGAACCCTTAGATTTGAAATTTCGAAACAACCTTCCGGACTGGAATACCGCAGACTTTAGTGAAAATGCATCCGATGCCCCAAGCGATATTTTAGTTCACTATGACATCACGGGAAACAGTATTACTGAAGGTAAGATGTCTGACATTAATTCGTGTTTTGAAGATCGATTGAAGCGCATACGCAAAATGATTATCCAAAATTCCAATCTCCCACGAACACCGACTGAAATCTCAAGATTGCATGCAGAAAGCAGTCGCTACCAGGGGTATGAAAACAAAGCAGTTGCGATTGGACTGGTAAACGAACCACGATATACCAAAAATGGCCATCTAATGTGGAGGCTTGAAGATGAAACTGGTGAACTAACCTGTTTACTTACCAAAAGAAAAGGCGATGACAGGGATAGAGCACACGAACAAATTATTGAAGCAGGTTTGATGCCTGACGATGTATTAGGAGTCTCTGGAACATTCAGTCAAACAGGTGATCTGTTCTATGTCGATGATTTGCATTTCCCAATGCAGGCAAGTCATAAGAAAACCACTGCAGAACACGGAATAAGTGTTGCATTCATTTCTGATATTCACGTTGGCTCAAAAACATTTTTGGAAGCACAATGGCACAAGATGGTCCGTTGGTTCCATACAGACCCTCTTGCGAAGACAATCAAATATCTCATACTTTCAGGAGATTGTGTTGATGGTGTAGGGATTTACCCAGGACAAGACAGTGAACTTTCCATACCTGACCTTTTTCGACAATATACTGTATTTGCTGGCCTGTTAGAACTGCTCCCTGACTGGGTCGAATGCGTGATGCTACCAGGTAATCATGATGCAGTTCGACCTGCTGAACCTCAACCCACGTTAGAAAAAGAGATTCAGCAAGATTACAATGCAACAACATTTGTTGGAAACCCCTGCGATTTCTCCCTGCACGGCGTTCGCATACTCTCCTATCATGGCAAATCAATTGACGATTTTGTAGCAGGTTTGAGAACCGTCACCTATGCTGACCCTGTCGAGGCAATGCGACAAATGCTCCGGCGTCGACACCTTGCCCCACAATGGGGGGGGAAAACACCACTATCTCCTGAACCTGAAGATGGGTTGGTCATTCGTCAAGTTCCGGACATTTTTGTTACCGGCCATGTTCATGGACATGCCTGTATCGATTTCAAAGGAACCACGCTGATATGTTCAAGCACATGGCAAGATCAAACCTCATACCAACGTATGTTAGGATTCCAACCCAAGCCGTGTATCCTTACGGTTGTGAATCTAAAGAGTCATGCAACGACATCCATACCATTTGCATGATTATTCAAGATTCAGCAAAGGTAGAATCGCTCTCAAATCATTCCCGTAAACGACATCAATATCAGCCGCCTTAAATGCGGATTGAGAGGATTCTCGAGTTGGATTGAAACCTATGAAACGGCTACCTTCAACATGCATTGACAAATCCATTTCAGAATCACCGACTGAAACGCAATTCATCGCATTAAGATCATTCATCTCAAGTAATCGGTGGATAACATCGCCTTTTCCAGTAGCGTGAAGCCTACAAATGCCGTCATCAGAGAGTGTGTCATCATCATTAAAGACAAATCCATTGGCAATCCAATCATCGACTTTGAGCATTGAAGCAATTGATGCTACGAACAAGTCAACACCTGCGCTGACTATAGCGACAAATACACCATTCGCTTGAAGCTGCTCGATAACCTCACGAGCTCCATCCATGAGTTTCACTCCTGAATAAGCTCGAAACAATTCATCACGATAAATTGGGTCTTGCTTTTCTTTCCACATTTTGATATCTGAACGCATAAATTCGACATCGGAAAATTCGCCGCGAATAAAACGTTGAAGGTTTACCGCATTATCAGTCCCAAAGTAATCGTGAAGAGTTCTCCACGAACTCACTGCATTCACCAGAACACCATCACAATCGAAAACTACGCATGTCGTTTTGGGAATATCTTCGGTTG
Organism: uncultured euryarchaeote; assembly: GCA_937897365.1. Taxonomy (GTDB): domain Archaea; phylum Thermoplasmatota; class Poseidoniia; order Poseidoniales; family Poseidoniaceae; genus MGIIa-L1. Next base: position 3,988 of record CALCOP010000140.1, on the reverse strand, counting down.
TCGTCATGAGGCTCATGTGACTGAATACCGCCTCACTTGAAAGCCTTCGCTCATAGTGAGTTGAAAAAATGGACAAGATCCTAAGAAAAGGGTGCCGAAGGCAGGGGGCCCCTTTCGGAAACCCCCTGCGATCGGGTGGCTCTCTGTCTCCAAGGAGACAGTCATCCCATCACTGGGATGCGGGATGCAAAGAGGAGGGGCTTGGCCCCTCCTCAATGCGTCCGATTTTGTCTAAACGATTACGCTCAAGCGTTAAGGTTGTATGACAAATCACTCCAGGAGCGCAAGAGCGCACCTTGTCCTACATTTGGAGCGTAGGAAAGAGTAATTGTCACATCTTCAAGAGGTGTTCCTTCAGAATCGTGTGTTCGCACGAAAATCGTATCACCTGTGTTGAAGGTCGAAACCTTATCATCACCTTCACTGTTGACCTGATCTACGAACGTGACCATAGATTCACTGTTCGCTGGATTGAAGCCATAAACATCGTTGGTGTCTGCCAAGTTGTAAGTCACACTCTGGTCCGCTCCGCTGGCGTCCACGTAGAATACACGGACTTCAACTGCTTGGGTTGCCAAGTCAGTTTCAGCAGATTGAACGGTGATTCGCCAGTGACCCTTGTCAGCATCAAAACTGTCAATGTCCTCAATATCAAAGGTGACTCGAGGGACACCCTTGACATCAGTATCAGCAAGACTGCTTGCCCAGACATAGATAACACCAGAGAGAACCACGGTGATTGCAACCATCAAGATAGTTGCAATAACTGGGCTCACTGCCATGTCATTGTCTTCGAGCTTCTCGGTGACTTCTTCCTCATCATCAGCACGGCGGCTGGCGAAGGCAAGAGCACTCACGAAGAGACCGGTTAGACAGACGACAACAATGCTTGGAGCGAACGAAGGCACAGCGCTGGCACCAATGGTGCGGACAACGTTTGGTAGAGGCTGTCCGGTAGCACCGAACGAGTCTGAACCAGCTGCGAATTCGTTACACTTGCCCCAATCTGCACTTGCTTCAGCAGTATCCAAGTCGAGGGTTGTTAGTCTGTTGTTACACCAGTAATTGTCTTCAAGCATTGGTCGGCGTTCAGAGGTCTGAGAAGCACTCTGTCCATATTGACCAGGAGCAGACCAAGCAGAGCCTTGAGAACCACCGTTGTTGGAACGGTGAGATTCAGGGTCGTCTGTTTGGAAACGCTCACTTGCAGGAACAGTAAGGTCACATGGGTCGTTCAAACAAGTGAGAACGTCCATTGAAACTTCGACCTTGGTCGTATCCTTTGTCATGTAGACATCTTCGTGCACATCCATGCTGGTTCCGTATGCTGGGACATTGTAGTATCGAGTAAACTCTTCTTCCGAATGTCCGTCTGTGTGGAATGTCACTGCAAGCATGTGATCGTAGTTGTATGGTCCTTCATCGCCACCAGCGTCAATGTTCACTGTAACAGGAACATAGGTGCCGGTCATGATGTTGGTAATTCCGTTGAAGTCAATTCCAGAGACTGCGTCAATCGAGTAATCTGCGACGTTTTCTGCAACACGCTCGACTGTGACATACATCACAACATCGTCTTGACCTTGTTCATATGCAGCAATTGGCATAATCGTTGGGTCATAGTTTGGTGTGTGAGATGGTGCAGTAGCAGTATCCTTGAGAACCAAGTTGATAGCACAGAAGGTCTGTCCATTTGGTCGCAATTGGTGGATACCGTTGTCGTTCAAGTAATCGATTTCCCAATCGTAACCGTTTGTGGTTGCGTCAGGGATTAAAGTGAACACAAGGTCTGTGCCAACGATTGCTGTTGTGAAGTAGTTGGTGTAAGCACACTGACTTGTTGGTTCAACAGTCCAAGTGAGGTCTGCTGGAACGTCGTGGTCAATATCGCTCATCAACGGTAGAAGATCCCAAGTGAGGTTGTCCAAATTGGTATCGTCTTCTGTCATGGTGATGTATTCACCTTCACCAGTAGCTCGGTCACCTGCGTCGTTCAACAACAAGTTCTGACTGTTCTCGTCCTGCAAGGAAATCACAGGTGCATCGTTCACTGGTGCCACCGAGAAGGTGACTTCGTAAGGTGTTGCATCTGCATTTTCGCCAATGAAGGTGTATGCGTAACACTCAGCCAGTGTCGTTGTTGGACTGAAGACGTGTGTTGCAAGGTTGTAACAACCTGTGTAGACAGTTCCGCCCCAGTTTGCGTTATCGAGATACATGTAAGATTCACATGAAGCCTTTGTGTCAGTGGTGGTCGTCGAAAGCAAGGCATTCGAACATTCACCAGCATCATCATTAAGTGTCAATGTAATGACACAGTCTCCACCCTTTTCGTTGGATGTGTTTTCAGTGATGACAAGGTTGTTTCTTGAATCAACTTCAACTGAGAACGCTATACATGTCGAAGGCACGCTTGCACCCCATTCGTAGATTTGGCGGTCAGGCGATTGCTCGTTTGCCATGTCACGGATGTAGGAGCTGGAAGCGTTTGAGACGTTACCAAGATACTTGGTGTGTGTTCCAAATCCTTCAGCAAGGATGTTGTTGTATGTGTCGTCAACCGAGAAGATTGGCATGCAATCAAGTTCAAGGACGTTGCAGATCACTGGTGCGTCGTTCACGTTTGTTACTTCGAAAGTAATGTTTCGTGAGTCAGTCAAACCATTGCTGTCTGTAACTTCAAACTCATACTCAAGTGTTCCGAATTGATCGTCGAGTGGAGTGATGGTCACAGTGTGTCCATTCTGGTTCCAGTTGACAAGAACTCCGTCATATGCATCGATGTTGCCATCAGCAGAGGTCCATGTGAGGTCCGCTTCGAGGTCCTGGACATCGTCAGCCATGTTTGTTAGGCTGAAGGTGTAAGCACCCGAGTCTTCATCAACAGTGATATCAGCGAGAGATGCCTGAATTTCAGGACATGCACGTGCCATATCAAGATCGATTTCCACATTGGTAGCAAGAGACAAGTCTGTTGCTGTTGCCCAATCGTATTCACAATCTGCTTCAGTCTTAATCATGACATCGTAGTTCTTAGCAACACTTGGAGTGTTCGAACCCTTGTATGAACGGTAAACAAGAACTTCATCTGATATCGAACCAGTGAGAAGATCGTCATTTGTCAATTCAACAGTGATGTATTCGCTGAATGTTTGCAACGTGTTTGAAGTGTCGATTGTTTGTGTTGGGTGGACTGTGCTGACATCAGCAGTAGTCTCTCCCTGAACGATCGCAACAATGTCAATCTGACTTGGAGTTCCACCAATTCGTGAGAACGGTATTGAAATTTCAGTCAGAGTGCTCGAAGAGGAAACATCAACGCTCGCTGTGCTGAGCGATGTTGGACCCCATCCGAGGAAACCGTAGCTATACAAGTCAAACGATGAGTCACTGTCAGCCCAAAGCACGTAGTTGGCTTGGAATGGCAATGTGTGAGCGCCACCGAGGTTGTATCCTGTGTTGCTTCCACTGCCATCGACACTGAGGTAGATGAGAGCATCGCTTGCAGCAAGATCTTCACCGGTCAAACCGATGTAAAGGTCGTCGCCTTCGATGTATGTTACCATCATATCGTTGGTTCCGTCACCGCTCATCATACCAGGCATTGCATAGCCAGATGGGTTGAGGGCGTTACCGCCAGTCCAATCCTCATCAGAACCATCAACGTCCATGACTTCAGGTTGGAAACTGGTTGACACATAGGATGCACGTGTTCCGTCAGTTGATTGAATCAACATTGCAACTTCAGAAGTCGGTGCAGCACTCAAGTGGGTTGAATCCATTGAGAACAAGTTTGCTTCATCAATGGTTGCAGAGGATGCGACAACCAACTTGCTTTCATCAATTGTGTTACCGATTGAGGTAACATATGCGTTGCTGCCTGCATTCACTTGAACGTTGGATGCGGACCAGGTCATGTTTTCAACTGACCCGACCGATTCAGAAACTTCCAGTGCAGTGGTTGCGGTCGATGTACCTCCATCCCAGC
>CALCOP010000139.1 GCA_937897365.1 uncultured euryarchaeote | reverse complement strand
GGGCATTTCATTCGGTATCTCGATGTCTGTTCGTGCCAGGTTTGCCTGCACATCAATGCCTTGCTGCTCACACTTTCTCGCTATAGAACAGGCTCTTGCGTGGCTATACATGATGAATGGTGCAGAGCCGCCTTCAAAGGCAAGTGCTTCTTCCCACCGGAATGTAAAGCCCTTATCTGGACTGACTTTGATGATGTTAAATCGCACTGCTGAGGTTCCAGCGGCCTCAGAAATGGTAGTGATCATCTCCGGGGAGTAATCAGGATGCAGCTCTTGCACGACTGCAGCTGCTTGTGCTTGAGCCTCTTCCAGTAAATCATCCATGTATACGACGTTGCCTTTCCGTGTTGACATCTTTCCTTCGGGCAACTTGATGAAGGAATAGAAGAGAACCTCTGGAACATTCTCACCAAGTTCTGTCAAAGTCATCCCGACTTGCTTGGCTTGCAGTTTGTGGTCTTCTCCAAGAACGTTGATCAGTTGATTGCACTGCTTCCATTTCCAGATATGGTATGCGATATCTCTGGTTGCATACAGAGAAGAGCCATCGCCTCGACGGAAAAAGAACTCCGTTTTTCCTTTCAGTCCACGTGCGCCGAGGTCTAAATATTCAGCACCGTTCTCCGCTACACCATGAATTTCAAGGGTTTTGAAGTGCTCCATTAGTTTTCCAACATCACCGTTGGTGACAAACATTGACTCTTTGGTGAAGGTGTCAAAGGATATTCCGAGTCGCTTCAAAGTCGCAAGCATTCCATCAAGCACCGGTTGAAAAGCATCTTGGAAGGACTGCAATACGCCTTCATCCCCATGTTCACTTGCGTGAACCATGCGTCCTATCTCTTGTTCAATCTCTTCTTTATCAGAACGTTCTTGGCGAATGGCTTGAGCAGCTTGATACCAACGTACACGCTCGTGGTCGGCTTTTCCTTGCCATTTCGGATTGACTGAATCGCTGCTGTCAAGTGTTTGTTCAATTTCTTGCATTGAAAGATTTTCCAGTGCCCAAGCAAGGACTGCTACCTGCTTACCCATGTCATCAACATAGTATTCTGCTCGAACATTGTTGCCGTGAAGACGGTGAAGACGAACCAGTGTATCGCCTAAGATGGCATTACGGGCGCGTCCGACGTGGAAAGGTCCGTTTGGATTTGCTGAGGTATGTTCAATGAGAATCTGCTCTTCATTCGCAGGTTTTCCACCATATGCATCACCGACTCGGACTCGATTGTCCATGACTTGGCCCGCCAACCAGCGAGGGTTTGCTTTGATATTGAGATATCCTGCAACAGCATTCACTTCGCCTAAGGCAGGGTCACTTGGAAGTGCTTGTGCTATCATTTCAGCAATCTCAACTGGCGACTTGCCAAGTTCTTTGGCAAATGGAAAGCATGGAAGGGAGAGATCGCCCTGGTCGTGTTCTCTCGAGCGAACCAACATGCTCCTCCAATGTTGTGATTTGACCCCTATGCTTTGCAGCACAGATTCAAGATGTGGTTCAAGAATGACTCTCAGCATGTCCATTGTACAACCTCACATCATTGGATAACGACAAATACCTGCAAGTCCGGAGAAACCGAGTAGCAATTGTGAACCTTCCTCGGTATCTACCGATATATAGACAATTTCAGTATTGCTCTTTGCGGCCAGAGCGCCTAATTCTTCGATAATGGAAATGCTGCTCAATTCCTTACCACCGTCACTCGATGCTTTACACGAAGGACATTTCGGGGTTGGATCTGTGCGTCCGACACTTACGGTCCATTCGTTGCTGCATGAGCCGCATTGGAACGTGATGGTCTTCTTTCTCAACCCTTCAGAAATGAGTAATCGGCCTACTGCGCCTTGTTCAAGCGCTTCTCGGACCATCTTTTCGCCATAGGCGGCTTTTGGATGCGGTTTGACAAGTTCGGCAAGAAATTCATTCATGACTTGCCGTTCAGCATCAAGTTCAATCTCTCCCATCATTTTCCCAGCGTTTTCAACTAATTCGCGAACTCCACTGTCGTTTGAATAGCCTACATCGAATGTTGTCTTGGCAATTTTCTTGCCGATTTCGTGATGGAAATAATCATTTTTGACAACGAAATCTTTTGTGGCACCTGGTCCTCCGATAATGATTGCTTGGATGTTGTCAAGGTTTGGCAGCCAGTATGAACAAGCATGTTCGGTCGCTCGTTTGAAGAAATTGTGAGCAGCTTCCTCAATCAATCGCTCGAAACGTTGGGCAGACTGTCCACCTTGACGGTGCTTGCCCATGATATTGGATACCAGATGTTCTTGAACATGGATTCTCTTTCCAGAAGCAAGGCCAAAAGCCGCTTCCGAGCGATCGATGACGAATAATCCGTATGACTTCTTGTCGACTAACATGTCTTCGAGCTGGGTTAATTCAAACACTGAATCGCATCGATAGCGAAATGAAATCAACGATTGAGGTGGCTCTTCAATCACGATATTAACCATCTTGTTCTTGTTGTTTCCAATAATGATTGAACCAACAAAAAGTGCAATACCATTTTCTCCAGCGTTCTTGTATTTGGAGAGAGTAGAGAGTGCGGATTCAATCGCTCCTTGGACATTTTTACGGGTTCCTTTGGATTTGATGTTCGCAGCCTGGCCGTGTTCATTTTGAAGCAATGAGCGTGCATCAGACACTTGGCGGTCTGGAGGAATGATGATGGTCACCAGTTCGGTTCCAAATCCCTTCATCTCTCTTAATTCTTCAAGGGCTATCTTGAGACGAAGTCGTCGCGTGGCGAGAACTGCATCGTCAGACATGGGTTGGCCTCAATTCAATGGCATGGTTGAGGGGTCTTCAACTCTCTTATACCGTTCAATCGTTTCATCGAGAGTTTTCACTTGATGTTTGGCTCTTCAACGTTCTCTGAGGGGGATAGTCTCAAAGTATGGTGTCATGACGAGGGTTTGATGACCCGTCGTCAAGTTGTTGCACTCGGAGGTAGTCTGCTTCGTCCCGAAGAGTCCGAACAGCGCACAGCATGGTTTGGGCAGATTCGTCAACTCGCCGTCCATATCGAAGGCAATGGACGACATCTTGGAATCGTTGTCGGCGGAGGTTTGCCAGCCAGAGAAGGTATTGAAGTTGCCAAGACGATGGTTAGCGATACGCACCGCCTTGATCAAGTTGGTATCGCTGCAACTCGACTCAATGCAACAATCATCCAACAAGTACTTCTCGATATTGGAATTGATGTAGCGCCCGTAATCCCGACTTCTACCGAACAGGCGGCTCAACTTCTCGATAAACATCATCTTGTCATCATGGGTGGAACAACTCCGGGTCATACAACCGATGCGGTAGCCGTTGCTTTTGCCCGAGATGCTGGAGCGGGTCACTGCATCATTGCAACAAATGTCAGTCACGTGTTTGATAAAGACCCTCGAGAACATGATGATGCGCAATCATTTGGTTCCATGACTTTTGATCAATTGGCTGAAATCACCGGGATTGACAAGCCGCTTTCTCCTGGAGAATCTGCCGTCATTGACCCAATTGCAGTCGGTTGGGCAAAGAAGGCTGCAATCACATTGGCAGTTCTCGACGGACGACAGATTTCGATTCTTGAACAAGCTCTGGATGGAGAGCCGTTTGAAGGAACACTCATTCAGTGAGGTGAAGATATGGTAGATGCATCAAAGGTAAAGCAAAATATCGCAAAAATGACAAGCAAGGCTCGAGGCTCACTTGGTTCAGGAAAAGTTCAGCCTCACAAGCACTGCAGGGTGTGCTTTACGATGATTAAATTATCAGCCGAGCCCAGAGTTTGCGGTGACCAAGCCTGTATCGACAAAAACGCTCGAGATGAGCGCAATCAAAAGCAGATGCGAATCTGGATGTTTGTTTTCTTAGGATTATTCGCCTTCAGTTTCGTTGGACCCATCATTCTGCGTTCCGTTGTTTGAGTCGCTTGAACCGAGTGCAGATTTTCTTCGCCACTCGTCAAGCATCTCTTGCGGTTCTTTGTCACCGAGGTTGCTCACTTTCGAAACCGCCTTCATCTGGTCGCCAATTTTGAACAATTCTTTGAACGCTTCATCAATGTCTTTTGCTTGTTTGAGGAATCGAATTGGTGGCCATCCACAATCGATGACCCCGGGTTCAAGGGTACTCTCTTCAACCCAAGCCGCACATGCATCACCGTGACACAATGCGGAGAAGTTCTCTAAGTCCATCCAAAAAGTACGTCGACCACAGACGGGACAATCTTTGCATTCCATTGTGGAGAGAACGTTAACACCATCTTCGCCAATGACATCAATATCCCAAACGACAACGCTTGAGGAGGTTAACAACATTTGATCGCTCTTTTTGAGAAAAGTTCTCAAAACCTGCCAGGCGGTTTCTTCACTCGAAAAGCATCCAAGGGCCAATGAGTTGCCGTCTTCTTCGACGACAGAAGCGACAAAGACCCGTTGGACTTCATCCGCCATACAACCTCGTGGCTGTTTCTTGGTTTTCAAGCCTCGCTCAGTTTCGAGCCCATTCCAGTTCAACTACAGCCAAACCACCCGGATGCGGAAGTGGTGCTTCTGGTTTTTCGATACGGATGTGTAACGATTCAACGAGTGATTTTTGCGAAAGTATGTCTGCAACTTTTTGAGCCATTGATTCCATCAGCAGTATTGGTTTTTCAGATTGAAGCATGACATGGTCGATAGCGATTTGAATGTCAGCATAATTCAGCGTCTTGTCAAGAGACTCGTCGATGTTTTCATTTGCGAGGGTTGCCCATACACTAAACACGAACGGTTGTTCTTGCTCATGTTCATGAGGGAAATAGCCGTGTTTTGCCATGACGGTATAGGCTTCTAAAGCAACACGGATGGTCATTTGGTCACCTACTCGTCGCGTTCATGGACCCAAATGAGATGGTATCCAAATTGGGTCTTAACCGGCTCTGAGACTGAAGCAACCGGTATACTCCAAACTGCTTCTTCAAATTCTCTGACCATTTGTCCTTTTCGAAACCATCCAAGGTCTCCACCTTTTTGACTTGAAGGACAACTGCTTTTTTTACGGGCAAGCTTCTGGAAATCTTTCAGTTTTCCAATCTTGTCTTTGATTTGAACAGCCTCTGATTTCGATGTCACAAGAATGTGAGATGCCCATGCACTTGGAGCGACCATGCTACAACCTACTGACTTCTGTTTTTGAAACCCTCGCTATCATACGCTCAGGTCGTAAGCAAGTAATCTCATGTATGTGCCGTAAATAGTTGTGGAAATCGCTAATGATTCTTCATTAAATCGATCCATGTTGTCCAGATAGGTGTGGTATTCCCAACTTCCACTTCCATAGCAAACAGCGGCTCGGCCATCTTTGCCTCCCAAGTCATAGACGAACGGGCAATGGTCGGAATTACACGGCATTTGATTCTCTTCACCTTGTGCGCCATTCAGGAGATTAAAGTGAATATCATACTTTTCAGCCAGTTCACTTCGCTCCTGCTTATACACATCTGTGATTCGAACGATGTGGTCATAATCGTCTTGATTGTTGGTAAATAATGTCAAAGAATTACCTCGGTTAGCAAAGTCGGCATCAACGTGATTCATATCGAAGTTGATGTATAATCGTAAATTATCTCTGAGGCTACTCTGCATTTGTGCTACATATGCACGGCTCCCCCACAAGCCTTCTTCTTCTCCACCCCATGTGCAGAATCGAATGGTTCGCTCTGGGGTTCCAGTTTCATTGACGATTTCAGACATCTGACGAGCCATTTCAAGGACGCTTGCAGTTCCTGATGTATCATCAACCGCTCCTTGAGCCTGATAGACAGTATCGTGGTGAGCACCGGCAATCACAACTTCTGATGTTCGCCCTTGGATAGTTCCGCATGGGACATAGATGGTTCGCTCTTGGTCGTTGGTGACATCAATTATCAATTCGATAGAGGCAGGTTCTGATGCATTGATGACCATCGTTTCAAAGATTTCTCCAGCATCCTTGGACATTGAGATGAACGGAATGTCTGTTGGGATATTTCCGCCGTTTGCTGCGACCAGTGAATCGTAGTTCGTTCCTTTGAAAATTGGAACACAGTCGTTTCCTTCAATCGTCCCACATTGGTAGTTCTTGTTGACGCTGATGAGTCCTGCAAGGTCGTTGATTGCTGCATTGCTATACAATTCCGTATTGCCAATCTTCGAACTGTCTCCCCGGACATAACCAATGGTTCCCGTTGCTGATTGCCACAATGCTTCATCGCTTCCGTTACCAAGGTCAGTAACACTAATTTCTTCGTTGAACATGTAGGCCGATTGTCCTGAAAAGCCCTGTATGACGTAATCAGACCGATGTTGGAATATCGTTACTTGAGAACCGATTGCACCAAATCCTTCACACGGGGATAAGCCACCAAGTCCTTGAATACATAATTTGAAACTTGGTTCTGAGTTTACATGGTGCATCGGTACTTGATACTCGTTAATTTCAGCATCATACCCCATCTCTTGGAATTTCTGGCTGAGATATTGCGAGGTGTTCGTCTCCTCAACCGTTCCACTCATACGACCTTCCCATTCAGGGTGGCCAAGATTAACGAGTTCTTGCGCAAAGTTTCGAGTAACGGTTTGATCAAAATCAATCAACTCATAATCATATTCACGTTCAAAACCAAGCCAAGTCGGCTTGACAATCAAAACGGTTGCCGTCACCATAATCAAGGCCATGCCTACGGCAATCAATACACCGAGGTTAATCGGGCCATAGACCGTAGTTGACATGCGTTGTTTGAAGGTCAATGGACTCTCAATGTCTTCTTCAAGACTCAAGTTTGCGGTCGTCGTATCTTTGTCACTTGATTTTGATTCATCAGTGAGGTCATCCCATACTCCTGATTTGGTGCTTGATTGCATCAAACGTTCGATAAGCACCGATTTGTTACCACTGACAGGTAGTCCATTGGCGCGCAGCATTTCTTTAAGTTCAGCAACAGAGTTCCTTGACAAAGTGGACTCGTCCATGAATTGACTAAGGGCTTACAGTTCAAGAAGTCGGCGGTGAAGAGTTCACTCGATTTCTTCACCAGTCCAACGTTGTCCGAGTGTGTGTTCAACGCCGATGTGGTCGAGGATTCGAGCGACGACAAAGTCAACCATATCTTCAATTGTTTTGGGATGGTTGTAGAATCCAGGAGATGCAGGAATAACGATTGCACCCCATTGTGAAAGTTTGTGCATGTTATCAAGGTGAACGGTTGCATACGGTGCTTCACGTGGAACAATGATGAGTTTTCTTCGCTCTTTGAGTGCGACAATTGCAGAGCGAGTAATGAGGTTATCACCGATTCCTGCTCCAAGTTTTCCAAGCGTCGTTCCCGAACACGGACACAAGACGACTGCATCGATGTTGGCTGAACCCGATGCTGATTTTGCTCCAATGTTTTTGTCATCTTCCAGCAGTGCACCGGTTGATTGAGCCAGTTCTTCTTTCGAGGTGTTGCATTCGTGCTTGAGCGTAATTTCTCCAGCGCTCGTGACGACTAATCGGACGTCAATGTCCTTTGACCTAAGGAACTCAACCAGCCGCACTCCATACGCAGCACCAGAGGCTCCAGAAATGCCGACAACGACTTCGCCCATAGGTGAGTGTCAAGGTTCTGCCTTTTATGCACTTGTTTTTCAATGCTTGAAATCATTGCAGAAATCGCGTAAGCAGTCTCTTTTTCATCCTCGATGAATTGATTCGGACATGCATTCAAGCAGAGCATCGATTAATTCTTGTCGTTCAACAGAATGGCCAACGCCTGCTAAGGATGTGGTCGTATCCATGCCTAAACCACAGCCAGCAAGCATCTCTACTCTGCCTTTTGGAGTGTCGTAATTGATGGTAAAACCGTGACGCGACGTCCATCTCAAAAATGAAAGCCCAATGCTTGAAATTTTCTTACCATTCACCCAAACGCCCTGCATACGTTCATCTCGAAAACCTTCAATGCCGCAAACAGCAAGTGTATTGAGAATCCATTGTTCCAGTACATGAATAATGGCTGCTACCGAGACTTCACCTTCTAAATCCCACTTGAATACTGGATAGACGACCAGTTGCCCAGGTCCATGCCATGTTAAGCCGCCACCTCGGTCAACCGGATATGTGGCATAATCGTCTGGCGGTAGAATCCCGTCGTTGCGAGCTCTTGGCCCGACTGTGACGATTTCAGGATGTTCCATGATGAGTAATGTGTCGGGGATTTGATCTTCTATTCGTTGCTTTTGCAAATCCTTCATGAGTTGAAGTGCATCGGTGTAATCAACCAATCCCTCATGGCGGATATCAACTTCTCTCACTCCGCTCACGACCTTGCCAAAGCAACGTCATCCATCAAATCATGCCTTGTCAAAATTGGCCAGTTGAACCAAATCCACCTTGGCCCCGTTCTGTTTTACCGAGATTTTCAACAGTCGTTTCTACGATGTTTACCTTTGGAACCGGGGCAAACAGAAGTTGAGCAACGCGTTCACCTTTGGCCACGGTAAAAGAATCGCCTTCACCAATCCAAGTTGCAAGGACCATTAATTCACCTCGGTAATCTGAATCAATTGTGCCCACGCCGTTTGGCATAATCATACCCTTTTTCCCGAGAGATGAGCGGCAACGGATTTGTCCTTCCCATCCTTCAGGGATTGCCACTGCTAATCCTGTACGAATCATAGAACTGCTTTTTCGAACCACTTTCGTTTCTTCAAGAGCATACAAATCCCAACCTGCTGCTTGTGACGAACCTTGTGTCGGCAATCTGGCCTCTTGCTCAAGGCGGGCAAACTCTACGGTAAGTTCGACTCGTTCCATGCTTTGTGTTGTTTGAAGAAGGCTCTTGACGATTGGGTTGTTAATCCTCACCACCGATACTATCATGAATGGGTCTCCTTTCATGAAAGGTAAGGGGAGGGCACGCTGTGTCTCAAATAGAAGATGCCATAGAAATGCTCAATGGACTGGATGCGTGGATGCAATGGTCGGTTGGAATTGCAACTACATTACTTGTCATTGTATTCGTTCGATTTTTGCTCGATAAAATACTGCTTGACTTTGTCAAGAAAACCCCGTTTGGTTGGGACGACAAACTCTACGCTCCTGTGACAAAAAGAATGTATTTGTTCATCATGGTAGCGGGTACGCTGTTTACGATGAGATGGGTTTTGGGTAAAGACCATTCATTTGTTGAGTCCTCTGACCCAATGTTTCAAGCCATATTCATTTTGTTGTCGACTTCACTGGTCAGTGTATCGTTAAAGGTGATGATTCCAGTTCTCATGGACCGATTCTCTGAACCATCCAGTGTAACCGTATCGGGCAGTAATTCACTCATTATTTTCCTCTTCAGAGCTGGTGTTTGGTTTGGTGGATTGTATCTTGCATTCTCAGAGTTAGGCATCGAATTGTTGGGTGTTCTTGCTTCATTAGCCGTGTTCTCACTGATTATTGGACTGGCAATGCAGCAGACGCTTGGCAACATCGTCAATTCGTTCATGCTCGCTTTGGACCAACCGTTTGAAGTCGGCGACCGAATTGAAGTGGAAGGGAAGATGGGTTCTGTCGTTTCAGTTGGTATACTTTCGACAAAGATTCTAACACATGAAGAAAACCTGGTCGTTATCCCAAACAACAGTCTCGTCAATTCAACTGTCATCAACCATGCCCGTGGTGGTGGAGATGGAGTTGGTCGCCGAATCTCTTTAGTTCAAGATATTGGTGTTGGATACGATGAAGATATTGATCACGTCAAATACACTGTTCTCAAACTCATGCGAGAGTGTCCATACGTTATCAGTAAGCCAGAACCACGCGTTCTTCTTATCGAATTAGGAGATTTTGCAAAAGTGTTCAGAATGTATGGATGGGTCGAAGATTACACCGATGAATTTGTTGCTCGGGATTGGTTGCTCAAGAATATTGACGAGCATTTCAAGCGTGAAGGTATAGAAATCCCTTACCCAACATCTGTTGAAATCGACGGTGAAGTTCAGCCTGCGATGAACCAGCGTCGTAAGAAGACCAGTGTTCGAATGGCTCGAATGCAGATGATCAAAGAAGACAAGCAGTTGGCAAAAGAAAGAGCAGCTGCGAAGGATGAAATTGAGAACATCAACGAGAGATTGAAGTCTCCTGATTTAGATAAGAAAGAGCGAGCAATATTGGAAGAAGACCTTCGTGAACTCAACAGCGTACTCAGTATGTTTGAAGCCGGTGGCGAAGATTGAGGTGCACGAAATGGTTAAAATGCCCTCCAAGGTAGATAATGACCTCAATTTGCGATACATGCAAGTCGTTATCTCATTGGAAGCAGGCAGCAGCCTACCCGGTGCTAGGGTCCCTCACTCTTTCCCGGTGTGCGAATTCATTACGCTGCTTGAAAGAACCGAAAAGGGCCTTTTGTGCTATCTTCGATTGGAGTTTGCTTCACCTCAAGAATTACAAGGCAATTATGGTGGTTTCGAGATCTTAGAAGTTATTTCTCGAACATCTCATTCAGCTTTGGTCAAAGCCTTGGCAGGTGGTCCCATCTCGATGATTTTCTGTAAGCATGAAGATGCTTGGTGGATTAGCCCAACGTTAATGTCGCACAATGGATTTAAAATGACAATACGTGGTACGAAGGATGGATTGAGGCGAATCCGCTCTGAATTATCTCTGTTGGTAGGCAATGGTTTTTCTGTAAAACTCGGTTCAGAATCCCTCCAAAGTCCCGAGTTCAGTGACTTACTTCCTGAAAAGCAAAGATTGGTCCTCGATAAGGCGATTGAAATGGGCTATTACAGCCGTCCTCGGGGTTGCACTCAACGTGATGTGGCTGAGGCTATGAACATCAAACAGGCGACGGTAAGTGAGCACCTGCAGTCTGCAGAATCAAAAATAATTCACTCTATTAGATAGGCTCCCTATCATGAACGGTTGAATGACTATGCTCCTGCTCGTCCTAAAGCGTCCATGTCCGGCGCACGCCATAGCAATTTTAACCGAGCAATCGTTTTGTCGCTCTTGATGATGATGATGACCCAAGTGGGTTATCTTGAATCCATGAACCCATGGACAAACGGGGAAGAAACACTCGAAGAGACCAACGACGTTCTCGAATCGGGAGGTTCTGGCTCTTCCTTTGCTTATGCCAACAACAAAATGAGTCTTGGTGGGGACCACGCCTGCGCCATCCTTGGCAACGGCTCCATGATGTGCTGGGGAAGTGACTACCACGGACAGATGGGTAACGGTGCGAACGGTGACACACTGGCAAACAAATTTGTCACGCCTATTCTAATCGACCTGGGTGGGGGCCAAACGGCCGTTGCAGTAGATGCTGGACAAGAACACACCTGCGCCATTCTTGACGATGATTCGTTGAAGTGTTGGGGAAGGGATAACTACGGGCAGTTGGGCGATGGCGGAGTCATTAGTACCATTATCAGCAGGACTAACATACCTGTTTCAGTCGACCTTGGAACGGGCCGAACGGCCTTTGCGGTTTCGAGTGGAGGTTACCACACCTGCGCCATCCTTGACGACGGCTCCATGAAATGTTGGGGACGGGACTCTGAAGGGCAGTTGGGCAACGGTGCAACAACAACCTCTGACCAATCTTCGCCCGTATCTGTCGATCTCGGAACGGGCCGAAAGGCTGTTGCGGTGTCTACTGGAGCATACCACACCTGCGCCATACTTGACGATGCTTCGCTGAAATGTTGGGGCAAGGGGCAACACGGTGCGGTAGGTGATGGGACGGGTTGGAACAACGAGTTCTCTCCAGTTCTCATTGACGTCGGCACAGGTCGAACCGCAGTTGCAGTCTCTTTAGGTGGTGTTTCAACTTGCGTCTTACTTGACGACGGCTCAGTGAAATGCTGGGGCGGTGATAATAACGGAGTATTGGGAGATGGTGGAAATGCGCTGCCAGTCACCAACACGAACACTCCTCCATCCACTCCGTTGGACCTTGGCACTGGCCGAACGGCTGTTGCAATCTCCCTCGGCATAGGCACCCATGCTTGTGCAATTCTTGACAACGGTTCGGTAAAGTGTTGGGGCAAGGATACCTACGGACAGTTAGGCAATGGTCTTTCACTCACCGCGGATCAAACCTCACCTACATCCCCTCCCGTTGACCTTGGAACAGGACGAACGGCTGTTGCGGTTGCTGCTGGAGGTGACCACACCTGCGCCATCCTTGACGACGCTTCGATTAAGTGCTGGGGACGGGATTACTGGGGACAATTGGGCAACGGTCCATCGCAAACAGGCAACGAGGCTACACCTTTCCCAATCTCCGGTAGTTATACGTGGGATACTACGACAACCTCAAGCAGTTACTCGGTGAAAGATTTGATTGCGAGTACAGAGGGCGCAGAACTCGCTCTTGGCCATGCGATGGAAGATATTACTTTCCAATACAATTCGAGTGCAGGTGATGGCTCGGGAAGCACCACAACCAATGGTAACGGTAGCACTTGGATGACAGCAGATATCAGTGGCGGCGCCAGTCACCCCGGACAATACATGGAAATTTTAGTTGGCGACACGATTTACTTCGATGCGGATGATTGGTTTGACGGTCATGAACTTTGGGCGCACGACACATCCAATCATTCGACATGGCAAGTAGCAGATATTAACCCTGGTAGCCAAAGCAGTAACCCTGGATTTTCAGGAATGTCAATTTTAGTTGGTGATACAATCTACTTCAGCGCTAATAGTGGCAGCTCGGTCGGGATGAACTATGGAAATGAATTATGGGCACACGATACCTCAAATGGTTCAACTTGGCGAGTTACTGATGTGTGGAATGGAAGTGGCAACTCAAACCCAGGAGTGTACATGTCAACTTTGGTCGGTGACACAATCTACTTTAGTGCAAACAATGCAACTTTCGGAACTGAAATGTGGGCACACGATACCTCCAATCACTCGACATGGCTCGTTGATGACCTCGGTACTGGTAACAACGGTAACGGCGCTGGCGGCAGTAATCCAGGAATTTGGTTGGAAATCCTCGTTGGTGACACCCTCTATTTCTCAGCCAATGGTGGAAGCACTGGACATGAGTTGTGGGCACATGACACTTCCAATCAATCGACATGGCGCGTAGCAGATATATCCAGTAGTGGAGATGGCAACCCTGGACGATACATGCATCTCCTCGTTGGCGATACCATCTATTTCTCAGCCACTGATGGAACCACAGGTGATGAATTGTGGGCGCATGATACCTCCAACCACTCAACTTGGCAAGTGGCTGATATCAGGGCTCAAAGTGGTGTTGGTAGTTATCTGGGAGAATACATGTCAATATTAGTCGGCGATACAATCTACTTCGATGCAAGTGAGGGAATCAACGGCAAAGAATTGTGGGCGCATGATACCTCCAACCACTCAACTTGGCGAGCGACCGATATCAACACTGCATCTGGAGGAGGAAATGATAACTCAAATCCTGGATATTACTATTCAATATTAGTCGGCGATACCCTCTACTTCTCTGCACTTCTGGGAAGTCAAGACACTGAACCGTGGGCTTACGACACATCCAATCATTCGACATGGCGAGTGGCAGATATTCGAAGCGGTCAATACAGCAGTAATCCAGGACAATACATGTCAACAAGGTTGGTCGGTGACACAATCTACTTTAGTGCAAATGATAATGTCAATGGCCCCGAACTGTGGGCGCATGACACCTCAAATCAATCGACATGGCAAGTGGCAGATATTCGATCCGGTCACGATGGCAGTATTGCAGGACAACGCATGATGTTGTTAGTCGGTGATACGCTCTACTTCGATGCGGATGATGGAGTCAATGGCCGCGAACTGTGGGCGTATCAACCTGCAGAGATTACAACATTATCAAGCGGCTCAGGCAGCGGCTCTTCGAGCTCCGCCG
>CALCOP010000138.1 GCA_937897365.1 uncultured euryarchaeote | reverse complement strand
GGACTTGCCGCTTCCAGTGAATCAGCCACCATTCCATCCAGCACAAGGACATCGGTTGCGATATCAACCTTTGAGTTGAGTGCGTCCAAAAGGGTTTCAAGATTTTTTGGGTTCTGGCCTTCGTCTATTGCAATAATCGTTTTCAAGAACATCATTTGGCCGGCACCGAGTAAACCAAGGGCAGTCTTTCTTCCTTGCCGAGGATAACGTTGTTTGGAGGATACAATTGCGAGATTGTGAAAACCAGTTTCCATCGGTAAGTGAACACTGCTGACGTCACGATGCTGGAAATTAAGCACTGGCGAAAACTGACGGCCGATTGCTTCACCCAAGTGACCATCTTCCATTGGAGGCAAGCCAACAATGGTCGCTGCTAAAACCGCATCTTTCCTGCATGTGATAGCGGTGACATGCATTACGGGGTATTGGCCAGTCAATGAATAAAATCCGAAGTGGTCTCCAAATGGCCCTTCGAGTCGCGTCTCACCAGGAATACAGTACCCTTCGATGACAATATCTGCTTCTGCAGGTACCATCAAATCTTGTGTGAGCGCTTTGGTTATTGGAAGAGATTTGCGGCCGAGAATTCCTGCAAATTGATACTCGCTCAAATTATCGGGGAGCGGAGATATCGCAGAGAAAATCAACTCAGGCGGCCCACCCATGCATATTGCTACGGGCATTCGGCCGTCACCACCTGCTTCTTTCACCGCAGCAGCATGGTCTGCAGCATGTTTGTGTATCTGCCAATGGAGTCCGATTTCTTTTGGTCCGAAAACTTGGGCGCGATACATCCCGAGATTGTGCTCCCCGTTCTTCGGATTCTTTGTCACGACCAGTGGTAGTGTGACAAATGGTCCACCGTCTTTAGGCCATGTAGTGGGAATTGGGAGTTTTGTCAAATCGAGCGGTAGTTTGACTCGCTGACAGTTACCTTTGCGCTTTTTTCGAGGAGGCATCGCTAAAGCGTCACGAACCAAAGGAAGTCCTTTCCATGGTTTACGCATGTAAAGCCCAATATCAGGCTTCATCATCGCAACCATTCGGTCTCCGATTTCAGTTTCATGGCTTGCACCGAGAGCGCGCAATGTTCGGTCTTGTCCACCAAATAAGTTCATCGCCAGTGGTATTTCGCTAATCGAACCGTCGGGTAGACGAGGCTGTTCAAACAAGACTGCTGGGCCGTCGTTCTTGACAAGTAAATCTGCAATTGCACCCGCTTCAAACTCAACATCAACTGGGCGAGATATTTTCAACAACTCTCCACGTTGATCGAGGTGGTCCAGCCACCGCTTCGAAGTTCGCCACGCCACAACCATCCGTGTAAGAACCACTCTTTGAACCGTCGTATTCAATCATGAGCCAAAACCCGCATGAGCAATACATGCATTGAAAACCTGTACAGGGTGTGTATGTTTATGCGACGAGCGTTATTTGTGTTGTTCTTGCTTGTTTGCAGCATTGGCCATGCATCGGCACAAAGCACTTCAGACGATGTTATTGTGACTGTTGACAGCTCAAGCCTTCGATTTAGCCCTTCGGAAGTAACGGTCGAGGAAGGACAGGCTGTTCGATTTGTGTGGTTTGGTCAGGCTCTTCCACACAATGCAGTTGCAGATAACGGCTTGTTTGACTCAGGTGAACCCGCTCGGGATGTTGATTATCGTTTTGTTTTCGAAGTTGGCACGGCGGGTAGTTACCAGTTCGTCTGTGAACCTCACGAAAGTGCGGGGATGGTTGGAACCATTCTTGTTGAGGCAGCGCCTGAACCTGTTCTCGATGAAGAGCAGCCACCTGAAAAGACGCCCGCTCTTTCTTTGGTTTCATCGATAACTCTGCTGGCATTCGTTGCAGTTTTCCGTCGCCCCAAAGAGGATTGATTCAATCTTGAGAACCGTTTCTTTCATGGACTTGTTTTATCAGTGATGCATATGGGGGACTCACCGATGAGGTATGACGTATTGGTAATCGGGGCTGGCCCCGGTGGTGGTTCCGCTGCCCTTCACGCCGCTCGAGCCGGACTTTCGACGCTCATCGTTGAATTGGATCCTGAGGTGGGAACGCCGGTTCACTGCGGTGAATGCCTGAGTGAACTGGCCGTTGAAAACCTTGATTTGGAAATACCAGATAACGTCAAAGCACTCGACGTGAAAGGTATTCGTGTTATTTTCCCTGACGGAACAGAGAAACTTCTGACCGAGAAAGGATATGTGCTCGAAAAACACCTCTTTGAACAGTGGTTGTGTGATGAGGCTGTCAAAGAAGGTGCGGAATTGAAACTCCGTCATCGCGTCGATTCGATGGAAAGAATATACAATAGCGAAAATCAATTTTTATATTGGAAAATTGATGGAAAAGGTGATGAATTTCCATTAGAATGTAAATCAGTTATTGATGCATCCGGTGTATCGGGTGCAGCTTCAAAGATTCTTGATATGGGCACCAACATCGAAGTCATCGCTGGAATACAATATGAAATATTGGATGTCGAAAACGATGGTTATCTCGACTTCTATATCTGGCCAAAATACTCACCTCATGGCTATGTATGGATGATTCCTAAAGAGGGTGGCCGAGCAAATGTTGGTTTAGTCACACCAGATAAGAAAGGTGCAACAAGCTATCTCAAGTCCTTTATCGAAGATACGTATTTTGACGGAAAGCCGACAGTGAACCCACCTTGGAGGAAAGAGGGGATGAAAGTTCGACCATTTGGAGGGACTATCCCAATCTCAGGTCCGCGTTCGGTAACCGTTGGCGACGGTTTGATTTTGGTTGGAGATGCCGCGGGTTTCACTTCACCTTTGTTTGAAGGCGGGTCGCACCTTGCACTCTGGTCTGGAAGAGAGGCAGCCAAAACAATTGCTTCTCTCATTGCTTCTGATACTCATCTCTCGAAAGAGAAGATGATGGCTTACGAGAAAGCGTGGAAAAAGACATTCCCACCGTATTCCAAGATCCTCAAAGGAAAGACCGCGCTCTACGAACTCACTGATGAAGAGATGTCCATCATGGCACACTGTTTGCCCGAGGAACTCGGTAACATGTCACCGCTTCAAAAACTCGGCATTGGTTTCAAAATATTGTTCAAAAGACCGATGCTGTTCACGAAACGTATCATTCACGTACTCCTTTCATTCGGATATTCGCGAGCCAAGTTTTTCGGTTGGTAAGTCTGAGATTCTGAACAAGGAACGCGCGCAACCTCCTTGAGGGAGCATCACGACCATAACCCATGTGGGGGCTTACCATGTGGCTCGCCATTTTGGCCGCAGTTGTACTCCTGGTGCGCCCTTTGCTTCATCAACAATCGAAGTTTGGCTCGCTTACTTGCCACATATTGTTAGCCCTGCCCTTTTTTGCTCTCGCCAGTCGGTTTCTTACCAATGACACATCATTTGCTCATGTCGTGTCATATGGTGGCGAAGACCTACCGCTTCGTTACCGATTTGCTGCAACTTGGGCAGCTCGAGAGGGACCTCTCCTTCTCTGGGTAATGTGGATGACCCTTCTCGCTTATGTGTGGAGAAATCCGATGGAAGGAGAACATAGCCATTCATCTCAATCGCTTCGGCTCCGTTTGATTCACGGATTCAATTTGCTTATTCTTTTGTTGGCATGGAATCTTGACCCTTTCAAAGCAAGTACGGGCTCAGGAATGGGACAAGGGCTGAATGAATTATTACAAACCGATTTGATGGTCATACATCCACCTCTCATTTTTTTGGCATATTCATTCTGTTTACACATCAGTTGTGTCGCTCTTTCTTCCATGTTCACAGATGCAAACGGTATTCAAAAACGAATGCTGAGCATCGTAAGGCCTGGCCTCTTGATTTCAACACTTGGAATTGGTTTGGGAGGTTTGTGGGCTTATTTGATCCTTGATTGGGGGGGCTATTGGGCATGGGATCCTGTCGAAACCGGCTCTATGCTGCCTTGGCTTGCTTTGGTTTTCATGGCTCATCTACGCACTCGCCCAGGCAAAACTTCCAACAAAACATGGATTGGAGCGGGCATAGCCGCAGGCGGTCTTGCATTCTTTGCCACTTTAGTTACCCGTGCAGGTGGAGTATGGGCTTCTTCAGTCCATACTTTTGTCACAGATTCTGCCGGTACATCCCCTACAGACGCGTTTTCAAGAATGATGCTCCTCAAATCAGACGGTAATGCTGGAGTTGAGGTAATTTCCTATCTTGTCGTCCTCCTGCTTTTCATCGGCTTCTGGTTGCAATTACAGCGCAGCGGCAAGAAAGAATGGAAACCGCATAGGTTCTCTCTTGGACTGTTCAGTCTTCCGTTGCTTGGCGTCATTATCGCTTTGCTTCTAAATATCTACAACGATATTGTTTGCTCCGAAAAGAGTTTTCAAGTGTGCACTTCTGCTGTAGACACATCGGTTTATGCTACTGTTCCATCATTGGCATTCACCTTCCTCTTATTTGCGCCGCTTGCCGTTGAGTTCTACTATGGTTCTACTGAAAATCATCCTGCAGACAAAGGTTGGAGCTTCTTGAAGATAGTTCACAGAGGTGACAGGACCTCGCCTCAATTGTTATTTTTGGCTCTGGTTTTGGTATTTTTCACCGTTCTGGTATTCACTGAAAATTTCCTCTATACTGCTTTTTTCCTCATCTTTTTCACCCCTCTCTTTCTTGCTGAAGACGCAACAAAAATGTGGGCACATGGTGCTGCAGGTGTCATGTTGGGGCTTGCCGGTGCATGGTCAGGACTGATTGAGGTTCTCTCTGCCGGTCTCATCATGTTGTTATTCATCCTACCATGGCTTTTTGTTGATGAAACCGAAGAAGATTCAAGATTTTCTTTCTTTGAGAAAAAAACCCAGCAACGCCTGGCAATGTGGGCTTCAGTGCTTGTCGTTGGTATGTATCTTATTCTGACCATCGTCCTCCTTCTGTCGGGAATCGATTCGATAAACTTCGAAGGTCATGAATTGTATGGCACTCCTTTTGTTATGGCTCTTGCAAGTGCCTTCTTCTTGTATTCAAACCGTCGGCATGATGCAAAAAGAAACGCTTCCTTGCTTCTTGTAACGCTCCTTTTCTCTCTTCTGCTCGCAATATGGCAGCCTACTGCTTTTGGAATGGATTCCAGCACTGCCATGTCTTCACTGTTGGTCCGAGGCGTACTGGCTTGGCTCACTCTTCCTGTGCTGATTTTAGTTGTCATCCCGATGCTCAAAGAGGTTGTTGTCACTCAAGGAATAGAACGGCCAAACATTCCAATTTGGAAGAGAATACCTTTCGGCGCCCATCTTGTGCACATTGGACTCTTATTGCTGCTCATAGGCCATGCTTACACGACTGTCTTGGTTGACCGGGGTGATGCAAGCCATCGCGTTACGATGGTGAAAGATGAAGTCGTTTTGCATGGGAATTATGGATATGAATTTACTGGATTACGTCTGACTTCTGAAAACCTTGAAGTCGGTGACGGGTATGTTGGTATCCAAATCGATGTTTATGAAATCAATCAAGGAGGTATAGGCGAAAGGATTGGAACAGTCGAGCCTGGCATGTTGCGTTTTGATACAACCACAGATTCTGGTTTTGTCTTACAATCAACATCACGTTCTGAAGTTGACACGCTGACTCGTTGGAGCGGCGATATCGTATTCATTTTTGACGGAAGTCAGGCGAATGGTTTGATGCAGCAAACAGCACAAAATGGCTCTGATTCGGTTCAGATTGTTCGAGTGACAATTTACGACCTTCCGGCTTCGCATCTTGTATGGCTCGGCTGGTCGACAATGCTGTTGGGGATGGGCGTAGTCGTTCTTGGAGGCATGAGCAAAAACGGTAGACGAAAAGACATTCAGCGCCTATCAAAGGAAGAAGAGTGAACAATTTCTTCTCCAATGCAATTATGAAGGGGGCGATGGTCGCCGAACTACCCGAAAGGGAGGTTATACTATGGAAGATGGAACAATTGTCCACGTTGATTATGAACTTTACAACAATGAAACCGGTGATCTCATCGAGACCACTCGTGAAGCAGTCGCCAAGGAACACGAATCTCACCAAGAAGGTCGCAAATACGAACCTATGGTTTGTATTGTTGGCGGCGGGCAACTCATTCCAGGTTTTGAAGCGGCTCTCAGCGAAGCCAAGAAGGGTAAGGAAACTGAAGTTGTGATTGCACCTGAAGACGCATATGGCGAAAAAGACGCAGAACAAATCGAAACCATCAGCATCGACAAACTCATTCGAGCAGTCCAAGATCCAAACTCACTTTACATCGGCGCCCCAGTTACCATTAATGGACGTCAAGGACAGTTGTCTTACCTCGCTGCTGGGCGAGCTCGAATTGACTACAACCACCCGATGGCTGGTAAGTCTCTCAAATATTCATTTAATGTCGTTGATGTAGTTGAAGGAAAGGAAGACAAGGTTACCGCTTTGCTTCAAGCAAACACAGGGCACTCTGGTTTTGAGGTCAGTTTCTCTGGCGACGATCTTTCCATCGTCTTGCCTCAAACTATGCTTTTTGATACCAATGCTGCCATGCTTAAGTTCCGCTTAGTCACGACTATTCGTGATGCTATCGAGTGTGGTAAGGTTTCATTCATTGAAGTCCATGAACCTCGTGGATTCGGTATTGAAGAAGATGCTGATGACAGTGCAGAAGACCTCTCATCGCTTTCCGTTGCGGAACTCAAGGAGCGCTGCAAGGCTGCAGGCCTCCCAGTCGGTGGTAAGAAAGCAGATTTGATTGCACGCCTTTCACAGGAAGAAGAGTGAACCAGCAGATTGTTTGTTTGAATCCTTTAATTCAACAGCATCTTGCCCCAAAGGATATTGATGGGATGCACAAGGCGTGAACAGGGATAGTTATGCAGGGTCTTGAACAACTTGAGCAACAACTTGCCTCAACACATCCTTCTTTGCCTTCAGATACATATTCTCCCTTAGAAAGAGGTACCTTATGGTTAGCTGCTGTTGGTTTGGCCGCTTTTCTCGTCAGTTTCTTCGTTGCCAATGATGTCGTATGGGAAGACGGCCTCAAGCCAATAATCTGGGACCCGATAATGGAAGATGCGGGTTCGGCTGGCGATGCAGATTACAATCGAATCAATACCATGCTCTACACTTTTAGCATGTTGGCGAGTGTTGTTGTATTGCAGGCATTGTTTCGAAAAGCAGATTTTCCTGCCGGTGATCGCATGCTTATCGCTCTCCTGACATGGGTTTGTCTCGCTCCAGTTTTACGAGTTTTAGAGGATGCAGATTTCTTTAGTTCAGATATGGATTGGTTGTTTATCTCTCCAATTATTCATCTTCATCTCGCAGTATGGCTGATTGTTGTCGCAGGACTCTCACAGTTTCTTGCTTCTCAATGGGATGGAATTGACTCGGACCGAATCGAGAACAAAATTCGTAAAGCACTCCTTCCAATTTTATTTCTTATGCTCTTCTTCCATTGGGCTTTTTTGTATCAACCATCGTATCTCGGGCATGATGACATAGGTATGTTGTGGATTGGTATCGGTTTTGTGGTTTCTTTTGCTGTTCTTTTCGCCATCATTATCCAGACTCGAGGTTGGCCTGCAATAACCAGAGGCATGTTTGCATTTGGGGCCTCGTCAAGCGTTCTTGGCCTCTTTCATTGGTTTCAATTTCTCGCAACACCTTGGACGCAAGAGAGTTTACGAGTCTCGGAATCGATTGCTTGGTGGCCTTTATTGGTCGTCTTTGGGATACCCGGCATTGTGTGCTATGTTATGTATCGAAGAGGATATGAAGACGCACTTCAACTCAAATTAACGGGTTATGAGGCGGGAGTTTTGCCTGAAGGGATTAGTGTCAAAGCATGGGAAGAAGCAGGTGATGAGATTGATCAACACCCTGTCGAGATGCTTTCCCGAACTGCATTACTTGCAAGTCCAATGGTTCTGGCAATGGTGTTCGGGCAACTGTGTGATGGATTTGCGACAATGGTAGGTATCGATTACTTCGGATATGGTGAAAAGCATGTTGTCAGTAATCAAGTGATTGTTTATGGTGGAGAATTAAACGCAATGCTCGGAATTGAATTTGGTGAAGGCGCGTGGCTTTTCGCCTTACTCAAAGCAGTTCTGGTTGGTGCCATTAGTTGGATGTTTGTAGAAATGAAAGTCGAAAAAAGACAACGACACATCCGTATTCTGATTGTTCTTGCCGTTCTTATTGTTGGGCTAGCGCCCGGATTGAGGGACATTGGAAGACTCATGCTTGGTGTTTGAGAACAAAGGTTCGCATAACTGAACTGTAGTAGTGTTAAAGACGCCTTCCTCCTCCCTCGGTATGAGGGGTGAAGATGGACCGATTACCTACCCGTGTAAATCGCAGCGACCCTGAGTTCGTAGAGCATAAGAAGTTCAATCAATCTCTTATCGACGTCTTGCAAGAACGCTTAGCCGTCGCTTCAAATGGGGGGGGCAGTAAGTATGTTGAACGACATAGGAGTCGAGATAAACTCCTTGCACGTGAACGAATTGAACGTATCATTGACCCAGGCACCGCATTTCTTGAACTTTCTCCACTTGCCGCTTTCGAGCTTTATGACGGGCGAGCACATTCCGCTGGAATTGTAACTGGAGTGGGCATGGTCCACGGTCGCGAATGTCTTTTTGTTGCCAATGATGCAACTGTGAAAGGTGGTTCATATTACCCAATGACCGTAAAGAAGCATATCCGTGCGCAAACGGTTGCTCATGAAAATCACCTGCCTTGCATCTATTTGGTAGACTCTGGTGGTGCATTCCTTCCAATGCAAGACGAAGTATTTCCTGACATAGGCCATTTCGGAAGAATCTTCCGAAACCAAGCCAGGATGTCGGGTGATAAGATTCCTCAAATCGCTGCGGTTCTCGGTTCGTGCACCGCTGGTGGCGCTTACGTTCCCGCAATGAGTGATGAATCAATCATCGTCAAAGGAAACGGTACAATTTTCTTGGCCGGTCCCCCATTGGTAAAAGCCGCAACTGGAGAAGAGGTCACGGCCGAAGAATTAGGTGGGGCTGATGTTCACACCGCCCAGTCTGGTGTTGCAGATCATTTTGCAGAAGATGAGAGTGAGGCCTTACGGATGGTTCGAAACATCGTTGAAAATCTTGGACCCCGCACGCTTGCAGCATCAGCAAGTGCGCCTCCAGAACAGCCCTCACACGATGTCGATGATTTACTCGGATTAATACCCAAAGACAACCGAACGCCGTTCGATATCAAGGAGATCATCGCTCGAATAGTGGACGGTTCACGCTTCCATGAATTCAAATCAAGATACGGAACAACGCTTGTTTGCGGATTCGCTCACATTCACGGGCACAAGGTCGGAATCGTTGCAAACAATGGAATCCTGTTTTCGGAGTCTTCCCAAAAAGGAGCCCACTTTGTTGAATTGTGCGGGCAGAGGGGCATTCCTCTCGTCTTTTTACAGAATATAACCGGTTTCATGGTTGGTAAAGCGTATGAGGCAGGCGGTATAGCAAAAGATGGTGCTAAACTCGTTACTGCAGTTTCATGTGTCAATGTTCCGAAGTTCACCGTAATTATTGGCGGCTCCCACGGCGCCGGAAATTATGGAATGTGTGGTAGAGCATACGACCCTCGCTTCTTATTCATGTGGCCTAACAGTCGAATTTCAGTCATGGGTGGTCCGCAAGCAGCCGATGTTCTTACCACCGTTAAACAAGACCAGAGGGCACGTGAAGGCCAACCAGCAATGGTTGGTGAAGAGCTTGAATCGTTCCGTAACCCAATTCTCGAGAAATACGAAACTGAAGGTAGTCCATACTATTCTACGGCTCGGTTATGGGATGATGGGATTATTGATCCTCGTGACACACGTGATGTTCTCGGCTTATGTTTGGCAACTGCTCGAAATGCTCCTCTGCCTGACGACCGATTCGGCGTATTTAGGATGTAATATTTCAATTAGAAAATCAAAAATGCAATTGGAGTTTTCAACATGACACAAATCGATACGCCACCGCCAACTGAATTGGTCTCAATTAAAATTGAGGATTCAGGCTGCCATATCAAATTGAACAGAGAAGACAAGTTCAATGCTCTCAATATTCAGATGATTACCGAACTGTGCACTCTTTTTGATTGGACTGCTGAAAGAAGCGTTGGTGTTACGGGAGAGCTTTACGACGCCAATGGTGCGCCCTTCTTACGAACGCTCATTCTTTCTGGCGCTGGACGTCATTTTTGTGCAGGCGCTGATATCAACATGATGCGTGATGCTGGTGCGAATACACCGGAAGAAAATCGAATTGATTCAGAACGTCTTGACCGACTTTTCAATGGTTTGTGGGCACATCCCTGCTTCACAATTGGCGCAATTCAAGGTGTTGCACTGGGTGGTGGTGCTGGACTTGTTGCATGTCTGGATCACGTCATTGCTACTTCAAATGTTAAAATCGCTTTGTCAGAGGCGAAACTTGGAATCCTTCCTGCTGTCATCGGGCCCTATGTGTATCGCCGTCTCGGCTCAGCCTGTTTCCGTCGACTTGCTATGCAAGCCAGCCGAATCGACTCCCAAGAAGCCCTTCGTATTGGCTTCATCGAAGCCGTTGTCGATTCCGTCGACCATCTTTCTCCAGCCGTCGAGACCTTGCGAGAAGAAGTTCTCAGTACAGGTCCACAAGCGATTACCCTTGCCAAAGAGTTGACTCTCGAGTTCGACCGATGGACCGGTAGCGATGCAGAGTTACGAGAATTTACACTTGACTTCACCAGTCGCATGAGAGGGTCGAATGAAGGTCAAGAGGGCCTCTCATCATTCTTGGACAAGCGCCCTGCCAATTGGAAAAACGAATGAGGGTAAGCAATGGTTAGCAAAGTCTTGGTGGCCAATCGAGGTGAAATTGCTTGCCGTATCTTACGCGCTTGCCGTGAGGCTGGTCTTCAGAGTGTCGCCATTTACGCTGAAAATGACTCAAAATCACTCTTTGTTGAACTTGCAAATCAAGCAGTTCTGTTGGAAGGCGACTCAATCACTACAACGTACCTCAATCAAGAACAGATTCTTGAAATTGCGGCATCTACCGGATGCGATGCAGTCCACCCTGGTTTTGGGTTCCTCTCCGAGCGAGCTGATTTCGCACGAGCAGTTACTCAAGCCGGAATACAATGGATTGGTCCAAGTCCTTCAGCTATCGAGCGAATGGGCGATAAAATGACTGCTCGTAAAACGATGAGAGACGCAGGTGTCCCTGTTATTCCAGGCGAAGAGATTGAGGAAGAAGATGAGCAAGAGGCACTTACTGCTATTCAACATGCCAGTACTCGGGTTGGTTATCCACTCTTGCTCAAAGCCTCATCAGGTGGTGGTGGCAAAGGAATGCGTGCTGTCGAACGTCCAGAAGACCTTCTTAATGCGGCTCAAAGCGCACGACGTGAGGCATTAGCTGCCTTTGGCGATGGTCGAGTTTATCTTGAACGAATGCTCACAGGCTCAAAACACGTCGAGATTCAAATCCTCGCAGACCGCCATGGACGCACGATCCACTTGGGTGAACGTGAATGCAGTGTTCAACGCCGTCATCAGAAAGTGTTCGAAGAAGCCCCATGTGCTACTATGAGCGAAGAGCTTCGAACAGCCATGGGTAAAGCGGCGGTTGCTGCTGCAATGGCTGTCAATTACGAGGGTGCTGGAACGGTTGAATTTCTCCTTGCCCCAAATGGAGAGTTTTTCTTCCTCGAAATGAACACCCGTATTCAAGTCGAGCACCCAGTTACCGAACTGGTAACTGGTGTTGACATTGTTCGTGAACAATTGAGAATCGCAGCTGGAGAGCCGATGTCATGTGGCGAGTTACATCTTCGAGGTCATGCAATTGAAGTTCGCTTGTATGCAGAAGATGCATCGAATAACTTCCTTCCAGCTATCGGTCCGTTGGCAGTGTTCCAGCCGCCAGAGGGACCTGGTATACGCCTGGATACTGGTGTACGGCAAGGCGATGAGGTGACTCCAAATTATGATCCAATGTTGGCGAAATTGATTGTCTGGGCACCTTCGCGCATTGAAGCATTACAACGTATGCGTCGAGCCTTGGACGAGTTTGTTGTTCTTGGAACAATTACCAATCTTCGTTTCCTACGTGAATTATGTGATGTGCCTGAGGTCATTGAAGGTGCAACAGATACGACCATGATTGACAGATTATGGCCCGATGGATGGTCTCCCTCAATTCCTGTTGAAATCGAAGACGGTGCCCTCATGGCTGCTGCAGTTTCTGAAAGTTCTGGACTGCATCGGCAGAGCAACTCAAGTACTGAATCCAATGAATACTCTGGTCCCGTGAGTCCATTCATGACACTGAACAGGAGGTATCCATGATGCTTCACCAATTCAGAACTGCTCAAGGGGAAATTGAGGTCACGGTGGCAAAACAAGGAGATGTTTGGCACTTGGGCGAACATCAAGCAACCGTAGAACCTGATGGAAGACTTTTACTCACCATGGCCAGCGGATTGAAGAGTTATGCAACGGCTGCGAAGGTTGGTGATGTTTGGTGGGTTCATTTTGAAGGTCATACATTCTGTTTAGAACGGATTGAACCAGGTGCATCTCAATCAGGTGATGAAGGCGGTTTAGTTGCTCCAATGCCAGGAAAGGTTCTCGATGTATTGGTTGAGATTGGCCAATCAGTCGAAGCGGGTCAAACACTAATGGTGCTTGAAGCGATGAAAATGGAGCATCGAATCTTGGCATCGAATCCTGGACAGATTACCGCGATTCATTTCACTGCTGATGAACAAGTTCAGCAAGGTTCAGTTTTGCTTGAAATGGTTGACGATGAATCTTAACGATTCTTCCAATTGCCAGATTCAATCCGAGTGAGATTGTCTTCAGCATCTCGATTGTAAGCATATGCCCACGCCCACTCTAAGCCTTGTTCAGTGTCGATTTGGACTATGGTTCTGGTAAACAGGGAATCATTCGCACCGTAGCCATAAAACCCTTCAATTGTATCAAGTGATTGCAAGGTTGTATACACTTGATCAATGTGGTAAACCTCACCATGTATTGTCCCTTCTTCACCGGTCAACATCCCGGGATAATCATCTAAATCGACAAGAGCACCTTTTGTGGATGCTGGACGTCCTTCTCCAATGCAGCATTGGAGAAGCGTGGGGTGTCGAGATTCTCCATGCATCAATGTTCCATAGACAAAAATCTTCTCTAAAGGATAACTTGGGGTAAAATCTTCAATAGCGTTTTTTAATTCTGCAATTGGAAGATTTCTTTTCTTCAACCCGTTTTCGATGAGGTTGCAATAGGATGTTGTAGGCTGAATAAAACGCTCTTCTCGCCTGTTTTCAGTCACACAATAGGTTAGGGCCTTGACAAACGTTCCGTTTGGGAGACTGACCTCGACTTCACGTCGAGCATATGCACCTGCTTTCACGCCTTCTTTGTGATCCATTGCACGCAGAGCATCATCGTTCATTCGAAAAAGAACACCGGGAACTGCGTGGCCTCGACCGGTTTCAAAAACATCGGCAGCACCTCCTTTCCTCGAATTGGAATAGTAGTGGAATTTCATCGAATAATTTGGTAACCAGCATGGACCGAGTTCTACTAAACCTTCGAAACGGAGCTTCTTCTTTTCACACCATGCTTTCCAATCAGCCCAATCCAGGTTTGAGCCGTATCCAAAATACAGCGTGCCTTCTTCTTCCATGATGATAAATGACGGCAACGATATATCAAATCTTACCGAATCATCCCCAGGAACAAGGTTCGAGCACTTCTTGTCCTCCCATGAATGGTTGCAGAACACTT
>CALCOP010000137.1 GCA_937897365.1 uncultured euryarchaeote | reverse complement strand
CACGGATGCTCGCCATAAGATGATGTAAACATGGGCCCAACATAGCGGTTTCGCTTGCCGATGGGGTGAAATGTATCGGCATGCACCCATGGTTGAAGGGGAGGAACCATGGCACGAGTAGTGATTATCGGAAGTGGGATTGCGGGCTTATTTGCCGCATTGCGACTGGCAGATGCCGGGCACGCTGTGACCGTCATCACGAAACAACGTCCCATCGATTCTTCAACCAACTGGGCTCAAGGCGGCATTGCTGCCATTCTTGACAAAACAGATGGTTTAGGACTTGAATCCCACATAAAAGATACACTAACCAGCGGTGATGGAATGTGTGATGAAAAAGTTGTCCGTTGCGTGATACAAGAGGCGGGAGCTCGAATACATGATCTACTGAACATCGGCGTTCAATTCGAAACCGACCAAGACGGAAATTTCCACCTGGTAAAAGAAGGAGGGCATTCAAATCGAAGGATTTTGCATGCAAAAGATGCGACCGGTAAAGAAATTGAACGCGCTCTAAGCGACGCGGCAAGTGCTCATCTCAATATTACCCTAAAACCGAATACGCTGGCGATGGATTTGATTCAAATGGAACACAAAAATCCATCAAAAGGAATCGCAGGTGTGTGGTGTTTGAATCAAGAAAATGATATGGTTTTCACTGAACCTGCTGATGTGTTAATGCTTGCGACCGGAGGAGTTGGTCAATTGTGGTCTCAAACCACGAATCCACCCGTAGCAACTGGTGATGGTTTAGCCATGGCTTACCGTGCTGGTGCAGCAGTGAAAGACATGGCGTTCATTCAGTTTCACCCCACTGCGCTGGCCGTAAAATCCGACAGGCCTTTCCTCATCACAGAAGCAATGAGAGGTGAAGGAGGAGTTATTCTTGATACGAAGGGACTGCATGAATGGGAGGCTGAAGTTAAGCGAGCAGGTGACAAAGGTAGTGAAGTTTTACCTGGCCCATTTTCATTCACACTCAAGCACTCACCCCAAGGCTCAATGGCAACACGTGACATTGTAGCCCGAGCGATTGACCAAAGACTGAAAGAAACAGGTGACAAACATGTTTACCTCATTACCTCTCATCTTGATCAGGAACGTCTCCAAGAACACTTTCCAAACATACAGAATCGACTCAATCGACATGGTCTCAAACTTGGCCGAGACCCTTTGCCGGTTTCTCCAGCCGCCCACTATATCGTTGGAGGCCTGGATGTTGACGATGTTGGCAGGCCACACTGCCGAGAAACAGGAGAAATCCTTCCATCATTGTATGCGATTGGTGAAGTGGCCTGTACGGGGATGCATGGTGCCAATAGACTCGCCTCGAACAGTTTACTTGAAGCGGTTGTCTATGCTGCACGTGCAGCAAATCACATCATTGAATCAACACCAGATACTCGAGTGTCACAATTACCTGATTGGCGTGCCGATGGTTTGGGAAACCTAACCGAACACGTTTCACTGACGCACGACAGGGAATCCCTGTGCAACACAATGTCAAGAGAGGTCGGTATTGTACGAAGATTTACTCGCCTCCACCGAGCATCACGGCGATTACAACTTCTTTCCAAAGAAGTTGATTTCATCTGGCGTAGGGCACTTCCGTCAAGACAAATTGTGGAATTAAGGAATTTAGTTTTAGTCGGGCAGTTGGTTACCGAAGATGCAATAAAACGCACCGAAAACAGAGGCCTGCACTACAATAAAGACCTCATTGAGGGTGAAGAGCAATCACCATCGAAGTCAACATTTGATTGAGTGGGGTAGCAATCCCTGCGCGTTCTCCACGCGCAGTGATGGCTTGGTTGAGAACTGCTATTTCAGTCGTTCTTCCAGCGCGAATATCTTGAAGCATACTGCATATATTGGAGGATGTAGCTGTAAGTACCTGTCGCAGTAGGCGTTCAAGTTCGTTATCTTCAGGTATATTGACTCGCTCAATTCGAGCAACAGCAGCCCCTTCCAGCAGAGTTGAAAAGGCAGCTGAAAATAAATCCGATTGCAGTAAAGCACCATTTTCAACACCTGTCAATGCAGCAAGAGGATTGATGGCGATATTGAGCAATACCTTCTTCCAAATCGTTGCCAAACCATCGGACGACCATACTGGTTCTAATCCAGCAGATTCCAATACCTTGAGCAGTGCCTTGGCTTCAGTCTCACCAGGACCTCCGGGTAACGATCCAAGAACTGTCTGACCCTTGCCTGCCCAGTGAACAACACCTGCTGATGGTCGCCATGCACCATGCGTAGAAGTCGCGGCAAATACTCGATGCGGGCCGAGAATTTCGATACATTTCTCAGCATGCCCCAAGCCATTACTCAAACACAGAACTGTGCCGTTTTCATTCAACAAGCCATGCGCTAATTGTGCAAGAGAGGCGGTCTGATCGGCTTTACCGGTAAGCAATGCAAAATCTATTGTCCCGGATGATTGTTCGGGAAGACCAACTTCCTCGAGCGAGAAAAAAACATCACTGTTTGACACGAAATGGGTATCACCCCCCTCTAATTGCAAACCATGTGCGGTCATGTGGGCTCCATGGATACCTTGACCGTGAACAAGAAGTTCGACATCTGGGATACGCGAAAGCAGTGCTGCATACAAGGAGCCAAGTGAACCTGCCCCTAAGATTGCTATACGCATATTAAGGCCTCATACGTAACTTGACAGATGGATGACGAGAGCTCCGTCTTGGTGCTCAAACCATAGTGTTGAAAGAGTGCTTGAGGATGGCTCAAATTCGAAGGCGTTCCAGCCAAATTGAAGAGAATTGGTTGAAGAGATGGTGGACCATTGGCCTCCATTTCCTTGATAATTGAGTTGGACAGGAACGGATACGTTGCTTGAACTATAGACCGAGAAAGTTGCTCCTTCAGAATGCAAGAGTGTACCGTTGTAAGCAGCCATCCACATATTCGACCACATCCGATGCGAGGTGTTGTAACGTTGGAATATCAGTTCAGGACCTTGCTCAACAGTGAAATTAAATTTCGGCTCAACCGAGAGTTCAGGTGAGCAGACATGCATGCTTGAACCGTCTGACATTTGGACAAGAAGCGATTCATTGGCCTTGTTTACAGCAGGTATGTTGGAAATCTTACGAACATCGAGGTCCCAAATCCATTGACCTTCAGAAGGAGTTGGGGGGATTGCCAAAGAAGGATCAAGAGGACACAGGTCGTCAATTGAACTCAAAAGACCGCTCGAATTAAGCATAAATCCCCAGCCAAGCGATGAGTTGCTGGTAACATTCCATCCATTTTCCGGAACAACTGCAACGAACGGAAGTTCTGGCAAGCCACCATCAAAGGTGTAGTTGTTGAGTTGAACATGATTCAATTCCGAAGTTCGTAGCACTACGGGGTCTAAACCTCGAATGCAAAGACGGTCAGGGGCCTGTTCAAAACTTGCTGAAAGATTGTTATGTCCTTCAATCCACTGTAACCTTGATTGAAGATTAGAAACCTGCCCAGCATCTGGGAAAGTGACATTCAGTGGCTCTTCCGACGAGGATTGTAGACTCATACAGCGCTTTAATTCACCTTCATCGTAATTCATTTGCCATGAAGATTCAGGATGAATGGAAAGGTCAGGCCGAATCGTGATCGCATGGCTGTCATATTCTCCTTCAGCGAGTGAAATCAAATAGAAATCTAACGTTGTAGGTGACAAGGACTCATCATTCCAAGTCATATTGAGAACAACAGTCGTATGGGTTCGTGGGGGTAAGGTACTGCCACACCCCTCTCCGTTGATGTCGAGGGAATCCTCTCCGTCACAATCCCATGAATCCGCCCAAGTCTCTGTATTCGTATTGTACTGGTCAAAATCAATTGCCCAGTCACGATTAACTGATGAAGGGTTCAGTACATGAACAGATACCAAAGCACTCCAATGGTCATCAATTTGAGTAGCAGTATAATTCATTTCTATTTCAAATTCGACTGGAGCATCCCAATCGGCATCAAGTTCGAAAGGAACTTGGCTTGGTAGGGCAAACAAAACAGCAATAAGCATGACGAAACCAATATTTTTCATTGCAGGTAAGTCGAGTCCTTTCGGCTCGTTGAGAATAAGAGGTGAGCCTCGATCAGTACCCATGAACAGCAACAATGGCAAGATGAGGGTAAGGACAAAAATCCAAATTGTGAATCCATTGAAAGCATTAAACATCCAAGCAAAGGCAAGAATAAGAAGGAAAATGAAAATCTGATTATTGCTACTACGAGCTTCTGATGGTCCAGCACGAGCAATCATTATTCTGCCACCAGGGAAAGTCGGAATTGGTAAAAGGGAAATCCAACCGAAGAATGTTAACAAGGCTCCCGCTTTGACAAATGGGTGCGACCAGATCAATCGAGTGAAATAATCGTCGAGTTGCCATTGACCGAGAATTTCGATTAAGAAAGGTGCTTGAGCGACATTTTGTGAACCGGAGACTGCGACATATTCCGGAGTGAGCCATAAGCCAATGCCCCATAAGAGCATACCGAGAGTAACCAGTGTTGCCGGAACGGATACAGCGACCCAACCCAAGACTTTGCGGTCATCCCATAATCGCGCATCCATTCGAGGTAAGGTGGGTATCAAAAACAGTCCAAAGGGCCAAACTAAAGATGCTTGAGAGAACATTCCAATACTCCATAATGCGATGGTTGGTTCTGGAATAGGCGTGATGTGGCCGACCCGATGATTGAAATGAGAGGCGACTCTTTTCTGCAGGTGTGATGCTACAAAGAGACTTCCAAGAACTGGAAGTGTGTAACCAAGAACGGAATCTGTGAGGCTTGAATCCGAGAACCAGCCACCAGATGGGCGTGCACCATCCATCCAATAAGCACCGGCAAGTGTGAGCGTTAATGCGGAGAACGACCACATCATCAGTGTCAGCTTGAGAGATGGAAATTGTCGTTCAGGCAGTGGAAAGAGTTGGACAACCCATCCTTCACTTTGAGATAATTTCGCAGCCCAACCAAGCTTTTTCAGGTGCGCATTCGCTTCATCAAGACATTCATCGATTTCTTTGTCATTTTTTGGCGAGACAACCCATGCTGGAAGAATACCACCAGACATATTGGTCGAGATATAAAAAAAGCGATTGAGAATGGTTGCTAACAAGTCGTGCTGTTT
>CALCOP010000136.1 GCA_937897365.1 uncultured euryarchaeote | reverse complement strand
TACGAAATCCACTTCAGGAATGTCACATAAGAATTATACTCGAAACTACAAGTTCGGGCAACGTCATAGCGCAGGATGTAATGTTCGACGATACATTTCGAAGTAATGAGTTGGTGTTTGATTTTGATTTAGTTGAAATGGAATTCGAAGACGGTGAAGGTTTGCAAATACGACTTGAAACAGACCAAATCAGAGACTGGCATAAACCAACTGCGGAATGGTCTAATACAGCACCTGTTTCAGTGATTTGAGCAGTTGTTCAAGATTTTAATTGTATTTTTCAGCATAATTTAAACCATATGCTCTCCAGCGAGGTGCATGCAACTTAGTGAAGATGGAAATTATATGTGGAACGGAAGCGAGTGGGTGCCTGTAGAACAAGCCCCCGCAGAAGAAGCAAACTCCGGAATTGCAGAGCCTGATGAAATAGCATCACCTGTCGAAGAAATCGCTTCTCCGGTTGAAATGCAACAAACTACTGAACTCCAAACAGCGATGGTAACTCAACAAGTTATTGCTCCCGTAGAAATAATGGTAGGAAGTAATACACCAAAGCCAGCAATCAATATGGCTGCTGCATTAAGTGTATTCAAGTATGGAATTATCGCGCTTGGCGGCTGGATTGTGTCTATGATTCTACTTACAATTGTATGGGGAGCTTCAATTTACATGGCATTAGACTCTGGTGGCACAACTGGCA
The DNA here is from genome assembly GCA_937897365.1 of uncultured euryarchaeote. GTDB lineage: Archaea > Thermoplasmatota > Poseidoniia > Poseidoniales > Poseidoniaceae > MGIIa-L1. Next base: position 2,133 of record CALCOP010000136.1, on the reverse strand, counting down.
TGATTATACTAGTAGTGACTCTTCTAGTAACAATCATCGCCTATGGTCAGATGATTATTTACCCAGTCGGTAAGGCTTTGAAAGATGGAAGAAGCGATAATGTAAGTTTCAGTTATATCGACTCTTGGAAAACATCAATCGCTGGATTTATTGAATCGGTCATAGTTACTATTACACTAGCATTGATGATTGGAATTGGAATAGGTTATGATGTTCCTGCACTAAGCTATATTGGCGGATTTGGTTTTGTATTCTTCGCTATGGGCTACGTTCCATACATGGTAAGAAAAGCAGCAGAAATAATGCGCTGATAGTTAGTTTTTAACAACCAAATCAGATTTACCTAATGGTTGAAATTCGAGGGTTTAAGTGCCCGCAAGTTTATTTTGGCGGGGCAATACCCTTCAGTCATTTTTGGTTGGTTTAAATGTAGGATCATAATCTGCGGTGGATACCAATATTGATGCTGTAGCATCTGAATAAATCTTATTTTATTGAGGAATTGGAAAAAACACGGTACTATATAGGGACACACTAAACATATACCATGACGCAGGTAGGACTCTCTAACCAAATAAGCACCCCCGATAACTTTGTGAAAAAGTATGCTCCGTACGTAATCAGAGTGATACAAATCATGGCACTAACGCTTACCATTACCTTGATGGTAATGTTTGTCAGTGCATTCCCGGTATCAATTACGATATTATTCCTCGCTCTACCAGCCTTGATAATGAACATAGGATGGTTGGCGTTCTCTCAAGCATTATAGTTTTCATTTACTATTTCCTTGATTTGAATTAAGTTCTGAGTTGGAAGATTTGAACTAAATAGGGAAATCGTCAACAATGCAAGAGCCGTAGTCATAATCCTCTTTTCATAAATTATGACAAGATCGAGTGACAATGAACATTGTACTCAGTCTGCTTAGAAAGAAAGACATTCACCCAGAAGGAATAGGCTCGTAAGCGATAATCCGTGCATTATTACGACTTTGAGGGCGTTTTTAGCAAAAACCATGGTGCCCGCTTGAACTTCGGGCTGGTGTTTGGTCTTCGTCCAACTGTTGGCGATCGATAGAGCAGCAGGCGTTAGGAGAATGGAAAAAAGGAGTACTGGTAGGGGGTCATACGGCCTAACATCTACATTGAGCTCGAATATTTTAATCTCAGGTTCTACCGCGACCAAGAAATAACCGCCGTCAAACCACCCGCCGTCTTCAAAGGCAAAGTATCCATTGACAGAGCCAAGACTGCTACGTTCATAGCAGCCGTTAGTGCAGCGCTCCATGGGAATCCACGTAGTGCCCCCTTGAAAAACGGCGTCGTCACATTTGCTATCGCCCTCCAAGGAACATGCATCGTATGCGCTATATCCGCTCGTGCGGACGACAAGGTCGATTTCATCCGCAGAGCGAATATTCCAGTCGCTTAATCCGCATTCCCCATCTCCGGCACTATACCTTCCTCCAGAAACAAGGTCGTCATGATCGAACCTGTAGAGGTCGTATTCAGCACCGTCCAAGTTGATTGAGCCAGAAGCTGTGGGGTCGCCATCCGAAGAACACAAGTGATGTTCAGTATCCCAGTTTAGAGCAATAAGCACATTTGAGAAAACGAGGCAAGGGACCAACAACAAACCCCAAAAGCGACGTTTGTGATTGGCCACACCTTGGTCAGCATCGATGCCTGCGCCCAACGATGCACCCTCGGAGCGTGTCGCAGTGTGCAACAGAGCCTCACCAGAGCCAATTGAAGTGGTGGTCTGACCCTCCTCAATGATGTGAGGTTCCTTCTCTTTGGATGGACTCCACACGATAATTTCGGACAGTGCTTCCAACTCCTCTTGCTTTGAATCCCCCCTTTTCGCCATGAACACTATTATGAGAGGTGTATTTCATAAAAAAATCCCCTACAAATTTAGAACGGTCATTCAAAGATTTGAAGAGTTGATGCAATAGATTCGATCGATTCACGCACAATCGCAATGATTGCTGATGTTCCAAATTATCGCTGACTACAAGGGAACCCCATGTATACGTATACGACTCTATGGGTACCGTTGTAGTCACCCGCATACACAAGGGCCCCCTTGTGTTCAACCCAACTGCACCAAATAGATTCTTTGTATGTG
>CALCOP010000135.1 GCA_937897365.1 uncultured euryarchaeote | reverse complement strand
CAAAGCAACGATAAAGGGACCAATTAGGTTGAGAAGTGCATTCGAAAGTTCTCGAGAACGAGAACGAGCCTCACCCGACCAAGAAGGAACAGTCGGACGATGTCCAGTAACGGAGGCGACATTCACTCGTGTCCCTTGGATGTTCGTGACTCGGTATGTTGAACCACCGAGTAAAATAACATCGCCTCCACGGAGGTTGGATACAAAGGAGCCTGAGAGTTGACCAAGTATTGAGCCTTCAGCATTGAATACCAGGTAGGAATTATCGGGAGCGATTGTCCCGATATTTGTGTAATAAATCATACGAGAATACCCTCGCTTGCCATAGATGTTCTCTTCCCAGTCAATCCAAATACGTCGCTCATCTTCAAGCATATCAAGAACTTCTATGAAATCATCATATTCGAAATTACGATACGACCATGCGTTAACAATGACTTCGTATGCTTCATCGATGTCAATGTCGTTAATGATAACTAAACCAATCATGAATTGAGCAACGACATCCAAACAATTTTCCGGGAAGTCAAGACGATCCATATCACCAGTTTGAATTGCAGATTGGAGTGCAGCAAGTTCAATCAAATCATCCACACTTGAGGGTAAAAAGCGCGCACGTGGGATTCCACCCACGTGGTGTCCTGCTCGACCGATACGTTGCAGTGCAGTGGCAATATCACCGGGGCTACCAATTTGTAAAACCAAATCGACCGATCCAATATCGATACCCATTTCCAGTGAGGAAGAAGTGACGACAGCACGCAGATGTCCATGCTTCAATTTCTTTTCGACATCAAGTCTTATTTTTTTGTCCATTGAACCGTGGTGCCCAGCGACTAAATCACCAAGATACGGTCGTAATTTCAGAACGATATTTTCTGTCATTTTTCTCGTATTGGCGAAGACCAGAGTCGTGTTGTGTGCCGCAATTAAGTCAGCAATAGCATCGACGTTTTTCTCAAAAATCTTGAGTACGGAAAGGTCACTGAACTTCGGGTCAGTGATGAGAATATCCAAATCCAGTTCTCGTGAGCCCGAAATCTTTGCAATCGAGACACGGGTGTTTTCACCACGACTCTCCCGATCATCGCTCGAAACCAAATACTCTGCAACTGTTTCAAGAGGTTCCATCGTTGCAGAAATACCGATTCGTTGTACTGGGCGTGTGAGAAGTGTATCGAGATAGGATAGTGTCAATGCGAGGTGAACACCTCGTTTACTCGGAACAAGAGAGTGCAATTCATCGACAATCATGTATTCAACTTCGCTAACAATCGGCTGGAATCGAGGTGAGGTAATGGCAATTGCTAAACTCTCAGGTGTTGTTATCAAGATGTGCGGGGGGTTTCGAAGCATCTTTTGACGTTCTGACTGTGGAGTGTCACCGGTTCGAAGTCCAACTTTAATTTCTTGCGCACGACTCGGTAAATAGGATTCTGAAATTTCTGTTAAAGGACCAATTAAATTACGCTCAATATCGTTTGCAAGAGCTTTAATTGGAGAAATATAAACACAGTAAACACGTTTATCCAGCGTGTTATCTAAGGCACGTCGGACCAATTGGTCGATGATTGAAAGAAATGCTGTTAACGTTTTTCCGGAACCTGTTGGCGAACAGAGCAAAAGATGCTCTTGTTCCATTATAGCAGGAATTGCTAATTTTTGTGGTTCGGTGAAATCTGGGAATTTATCTTTGAACCAATTACGAACTGGAGGGCATAATAACTCCAAGAGTTCCTCTGTTTCAAGAGGATTCTCTAAGTAGCGAATATCTGCCATTTATTTTCTACACTCCGTGTTCACCATTCGTATGCAACGAGTACATCAATGTATCGTTTTTCTTACCAAACAAAACAGTGGCTTCAATCATTGAAAGGGTATTGAAAGACGGAGAGAGCGACGTATTCAACAAAATTTAATTCCTCTCGTAAACTTTAGTGCGACCTCATGTGGCGTGGAGAGTAAACTCGTTACTCGTGTTATTTTCGGCTAATCGGTGGGTGAGGTTGAAAGGCCAGTTCCTCTACCAGTGCTTAGGTGTGCCAATGACTGAACTGGATACGAGCCGTTTGGAACGTCTTTCAGGAATGCTCAAGCGCAGAGGAATATTACTCCCAGCATTTGAGATTCATGGTGGAGCAAAAGGATTGTATGATTTTGGTCCCGTTGGAGGACGACTTCGAAACAAAGTCAACCAAACATGGCTTAACCACTGGCTTGCTCTCGGAAATGTAGTGGAGATTTCATGCCCCACTGTAACACCATATGCAGTTCTGGAGGCATCAGGACACGTTGGAGAATTTTCGGACTTCATGACCGTATGCACTTCATGCGAAGAAGCCAGTCGAGCAGATACATTGCTCGAGGATTTTCATCCAAACCCAGATGCGTTAACACGATCTGAACTGCAATCACTTCTCGACAAATCTCAGCCACCCTGTCCATCCTGTCCTGATGCAAAATGGTCGCCAATTACGGCTCAAAATCTGATGTTTAACACGACCATTGGTGCAGGCACCTCCGGCCGACCCGGCTTTTTGCGACCGGAAACTGCCCAAGGGATGTTCACGTCATTTCCTGCATTGTATCGACATAATCGCGAACGACTTCCATTTGGTGCAATTCAAATTGGAAAAGGATACCGAAACGAAATCTCCCCCCGTCAAGGAATGATACGGCTACGAGAATTTAACATGGCTGAATTAGAGTATTTCATCAATCCTCATGAAGAGCCAGAGCATGATTTCACACCCTGGGATGGTCTTGATGTAACACTTATTGCCGAGAAAGAAGGGGAGGTTCAGATGAAATTCTCACACGCCATTGAAAGCAATGTCATTCGCCATGCAACGGTTGGGTATTTCATGGCGAAGACATTCGATTTCCTCGTCAACGTTGGAATTGATGCGCAGAGAATACGCTTTCGACAACATGAATCTGATGAGATGGCACATTACGCAAGCGATTGCTGGGACGCCGAAATTCACGGCTCATATGGATGGATCGAATGTGTAGGCATTGCTCACAGAGGATGTTATGACCTCGAATCGCATGAGAAAGCAACAGGAAAATCACTTCGTGCCCGTCGCGAGTTTGAACAACCTCAAGTCATTGAAATCGATGGATGGACAACTGAAGGAGCAAAGGCAGGCCCTGCTTTCCGAGCTTTGGCCGGTGCTGTCAAACAAGCGGTGGAACTTCTCCCCACCTCATCGACATTCCCTACTGATGTGACGCTTTCAAGCGGGGAGAAAGTTACGGTTGAGAAAGAGCACGTTAAGCGAGACCAGCGAACTGAAACCGTCACTGGCGAATGGTATATTCCTCATGTTGTTGAACCAGCATTCGGAATTGACAGAATTATTTGGCATATCCTTGACCACGCTTATGACGAATCAGGCAAAGATGGTGAAACATACACAACAATGCACTTGAGCGAGAATGTTGCACCAGTTGACTATTGCATTTTTCCTTTATTTGAGAAAGATGGCATGGGGGAACTGGCCAAATCAATTCACGCAATCATGTGCTCCAAACCATCTGTAGTCTCTATGTATGATGCAAGCGGTTCAATTGGCAGACGCTATGCACGTGCTGATGAGATAGGTGTTCCAAAATGCATTACAGTCGATCATCAATCGCTCGAAGACAATACAGTCACCATTCGAGACAGAGACACTGGCGAGCAACATCGAGTGGCAATCGATTCGCTGTGAGTGTTTGATTAACTGTCAAAGCGAGTTTTTCCTCGGTGAAGGTTGAAGAACCTTCGGAAAATTGTCAAAACATGGCTGGCATAACCGATTGGACGGAGCGACACCGGCCATCATCGGAACGCCATCTTGAGGGAAATGAAGTACAGCGAAGAAAAATTCGTGCTTGGCTGGATGAATGGAAAAACGGTACACCGCGCAAGAAAGCTTTGTTGCTGGTCGGGCCGCCTGGCGTTGGAAAAACATCTGTTGCTCGAGCGATCGCCCAAGATATGGGGTGGAACGTCATTGAACTCAATGCATCGGATGCACGAAATGCTGCCGCAATACGTAAAGTCGCTACTCACGGCTCAACACATCGTTCTTTATTCCACAACCCAAATGAAAAAAAGCAGCGAACGCTTGTTTTACTCGACGAAGTCGATCATCTCTCTGGGGGTTTGAGGGCAGTAAGTCAAGACCGAATTGAAAAAGCGATTCAGGGGAGTGATGATCCTGGAAAAGATGTCTCCTTGAAAGGGGATTCCGGAGGTAAAGCGGAATTGCTCAATCTTTTATCTGAAACTCGACAACCCGTAATTCTTGCATGCAATGAAATCATGGGGCTTTGGGGCAGAGGTTCTTCATGGAGTTCGACTCGAGACAGGTTCACAAAGCACTTGCAAACCATCACATTCGACCGAGCGAGTGATGAAGCACTTCGACGCATTGCTCGTAGGGTTTTGCGAGAAGAAAAACTGGAGTTTGAAGATGCCGCTATTGAAGCATTGGTCGAAAATAATCCTGGAGATTTGCGTGCCTTAGTTCGTGACTTACAGGTTCTTTCAACAACTTCATCAGGTATTCTGACAAAAGCGATGGTTGCAAGTCAAGCCCTTGCTGGACATCGTGATACTTCCGAAGGTGTATTCCCCGGACTTGACAAGTTATACCGTTCAACAAATGCCGAGGATGCGGTCAGAATTGGCCGTTCTATAGAAAAGTCACCACCGGACATGATCAACTGGGTCCACTGGAATAATGCGGGTTTATTCCCTCAATCAAACTCCATCAAACGAGGGAGTCAAAGCCTCTCGCAAGCTTCAAAGATGTATATGGGTCAATTTCGAAGTACTGCTCATCGCTCATGGTATTGGAGTGGGCAGCTTGCAAGCCTCTCCGCTTCAGTAACGAATCCAAACCCATTTACGGGGAGAATTTACCCCTCATATCCACACTTTTTACGTCGACACTCATCCCGAACCCGTCCGTCAATCATCAAACGCATGGTGAGTTTTTCAGGGATGAGCCAAGCAGCTCTTCGAGAAGAAATATTACCGCTCCTATCGGCTATGCTCAAAGATTCACCCCAACTTGGTGATTCGGAAAACTTTGACATCTCCCTCAAGTTTGGATTCAGTGGCGAAGAGCATGCCTCATTAGCAGGATTACCGCTCACCCGTAAAGCTACAAAGGCCTTGATTGCCAAGTATGATGAACACTATGAGCGGAACTTGATTGAGAAGCCCTTTGAGCCAATTCCCGTTGAAATGCCTGAAGAAAAAACGGAAAACGTCGAGGAGAAGAAAAATGACGAACCATCTGAATCAAGTGGACAGATGAAATTATTTTGATTCGTCGTTACTTTTCTTATCGTCCTTTTCTTCCATCAGCCTTCGATACAATGCAATGGCAGATCGATCTGAGTGCACCCTACTTTCACGACGCCAAGTTCTTGGGTGAATGAGGATAACCGCTGTGAGCAATTCAAGACGACCAAACCACATCAAAATCGATGTAATCAGCAAAGCACCCGAGTTCATTCCAGCCCAAGTCGAGCTGGGTCCATAGTCACCCAATGTAGGTCCTGTGTTACCAAGAGATGATGCGACAACCATCGTTACACTCTCAAATGTATCTCCCGGCATGAAAATGGCCAAGATCAAACTTGAAATGAAAAACAGACCAACCCACACAAAGAGCATTCCTACAATGAGTCCAATCTGATTCTGTTCGACAACTTCTCCATTCATTCGAATCTGCTCCACCTTTCGCGGTTGAGCAATACGAACAAGTTCTCTCATTGCCACTTTAAACGCCAAGGTTACTCGTAATAATTTCAGTCCACCGCTTGTTGAACCAGCACTCGCACCGACAACCATCAAAATAAACAGAATCAAATGCGTAACCAAAGGCCATGAAGCGTCCATATAGTCAGTCGAAGTATACCCCGTGCTGGTGCCAATCGAAATGACTTGGAACATACTGTTTCGTAACGCCCGACCAGCCGAAGTACCCGAAGCAACAAGGGCAGCGAAAACCGCAAGGACACCTGCTGCGATGTAAACGACGTAATTCCTAAATTCTTCATCACCAAAAGCCCTCTTGAAGTCCCCATCACGAATAAACCAGAGGAGCGTGAAATTCACACCTGCTAAGAACATGAAAACGATAATGATGGACTCGACCAAGAATGAATCGTAGAAACCAATGCTCGCATCTCGAGTCGAAAAACCACCTGATGGCATGGTCGTTAATGCGTGATTCACCGAGTCAAAGACGCCCATTGAACCGGAGAAATAGAGCAACACGAACTCCAAAAAGGTGAGGAAAAGATACAGACCCCACAGCGCAAATGCAGTTTGCTTTAATTTGGGCCGTAATCGAGAGAGAGATGGACCTGTTAGTTCTGCTCGAGCGAGAGCCATTCCGCCTCCGATGACACGAGAAAGAATCATCATTCCGAGCATAATGATACCCATTCCGCCGAACCATTGGGTGAGTGAACGCCAAATCAACAATCCACGAGGTTGAGCGTTAATGCAGTCGACTGTCGTCCCTGGAATACAATTGGGACTCATATTGTGAGTGATTACAGTGGCACCTGTTGTTGTAAAACCTGACATTGATTCAAACCAAGAATTGACGCCTCCTCGAGCGATGTCGACCAGTGTTGCATCGGCTG
>CALCOP010000134.1 GCA_937897365.1 uncultured euryarchaeote | reverse complement strand
CTCCCGTTGCGCTCATAACATCTCCAATACGAAGCAGTTGTTGAATACATCGCTTTCCGACAAAGGGACCCCCACCATCATTATCATAAGTCGTTCATGTTACCCAAGAATGCTTGCGTGAGCAAGTTGGGGGACTACCATGGACTCTTGGCATGATTTGGATTCTGATGAAATAATACAGAAACTGGGCACTGAATTGGATGGGCTCAGTGAAAAAGAAGTCATGAGAAGACGCGAACAGTATGGGAAAAATAAATTGAAAGAGCCCGAAACAACATCTGCTTTTTTGCGTTTCTTATCCCAATATCACGACCCATTGAACTATTTGCTTATCACCGCAGCAATCGTAGCATTACTCATTCACCCAGATCAGCCTGGTGATGCGATTTTCATATTTATCGTATTGACGGCAAATGCGACGTTTGGTTTTTGGCAGGAAGGACAAGCTGAACAGGCAATGGACGCCTTGAAGCAAATGTCCATTTCGACATGCGTAGTGATACGGGAAGGTATTGAATGGTCTATACCTACTCCTGATCTCGTGCCTGGTGACATCGTCAAATTGGATGAGGGACAAAATGTTCCTGCTGACATTCGTGTTGTTGAATCCTATCAGTGTAAGGTCGACGAATCTTCGCTCACCGGTGAATCAGATAGCATTCTCAAATCTACGAATCCACTTCCTTCTACCACACTCCTCGCAGACCGCAACAATATGGCTTACATGGGGACGTGTGTCTCGACGGGTCGTGCTATCGGCGTTGTTGTGGAAACCGGTATGAATACTGAACTTGGGCGTATTGCAAGCAACATTGTCGATACAGAAACTCCAAAAACACCACTGGAACTTAAACTTGAATCACTCGGACGCTTCTTGGGTTTCATCGCTTTAATTGTTGCAGCGCTTATGGTTTCGATTAAAGTTCTCATCGCTTACGCTGACCCCTTGATCACGACTGTTGAACTACGAGATGTTGCAGTTGAACAATTTATTGTCGCTATTGCAATTTTTGTCGCAATTGTCCCAGAAGGTTTGCCAATTATTTTGGTCATCACCCTGGCTCTCGGCATGCGTAATATGGCGCGCCATAAGGCAATTATCCGACGAATGAAAGCAGTAGAAACGCTTGGTTCGACGACTGTCATTTGTTCTGATAAAACAGGGACCTTGACTAAAAATCAAATGACGGTTCGACAATTGACGACAACCGATGGAACCTACACGGTGTCTGGTGAAGGATTCAAGCCGAAAGGCAAACTCTCCTTCGAAGGAGTTGAAGTTACAGATTCAAAGATGGAGCAACTCCAAAGTGACCTTTCGTTCAGACTTTCTGCTGCTTGCCTAAGTTTATGCCATAATTCACAGATATCCAAGGTTGATTCTCGTTGGCAAGCAATAGGCGACCCTACAGATTCTGCATGTGCAGTACTCGGTTGGAAGATCAATGGTGATGTGCGTAAATTTGCTCAAAGGCATTCTCGTATTCACGAGTTCTTTTTCGATACATCCCGAAAACGAATGTCGGTTATTCACGAATACGAAGGAGAACGTTGGGTGTTCTCAAAGGGCGGTGCAGGTGGATATTTACCCATCACTGACTGGAAGATTCTCGATGGAGAAATTGTTCCTATTGAACAAGAAGATATCGAGACTGCAGCTGCTGCCAACAAGGAAATGGCAAGTCAAGCCATGCGCGTCCTTGCACTGTGTGCTCGTCGATTGGACGAAGACGAAGACATTTATGATATTCAAAACGTGGAATCTGGATTTATTTTCCTTGGACTTGTAGGAATCATGGACCCCCCTCGTGCAGAGGTCAAAGATGCAATTGCTATTTGCCAACGAGCAGGAATCAAAGTCAAGATGATTACAGGAGACCAGCAATACACTGCAGAGGCAATAGGTCGGGAACTGAATATAACAGATGGTGGGATTCAGCCAATTAACGGTAACACTTTGGCGAGTCTTGATGAAAGTGCATTGAGCGAAGCGGCATCTCAAGCCAGCATCTTTTCTCGTGTAACTCCAGAGCAAAAGATGCGTATCGTTTCTGGACTTCAAGAACGAGGCGAAATTGTCGCAATGACTGGAGATGGAGTCAATGACGCACCTGCTCTTTCGCGTGCGAACATAGGTATCGCGATGGGCATTGCCGGGACAGATGTCGCTAAAGACGCCGCAGATATGGTTTTGCAAGATGATAATTTTGCAAATATTGTTCATGCTGTTGAAGAAGGTCGAAAAATTTACCAAAACATTCGAAATTTTGTCCGTTATCAAGTTTCAACGAATGTCGCTGCAGTCGCTCTAATTATTATTTCAACGTTCATATTCGGCTGGAATTTACCTTTGACTGCAACTCAGATTCTTGTGATTAACATCTTGATGGATGGCCCTCCTGCAGTCGCCCTGGGTGTAGAAAAGAAGCACGGAAATGTCATGTCCAGGCCCCCGCGTCCTGTTGATGAAGGACTACCAAATTTTAGAGACATGATGCTAATTTTTTGGCTTGGTGCAATCATGGTTACGGGGACTTTGCTGGTGTTTTACCTCGCTGGTGGAGGAATCATCGCTGAAGAGTGTGGTGTGGCTCCGTTAACAGATAAAAGCACGTTTACTGGGTATGATATGGCTCTCTGTGAATCCGGCGATTATTCAGGTGCTGAAGCGTATGCAGAAGACAAGTTTGCCTATGCTCAAACCATGACTTTCTCTGTCTTTATCGTGTATCAATTGTTTAACGTAATTAATTGCCGTTCAAGTGATGAAAGCGTTTTCAAACTGGGTCTCTTCTCGAACAGGGCAATTAACCTCGCATTGATGATCTCATTTTGTTTACTCATGTTCTTTGTTCAGTTGTCGAGCTTTTCAATACCAATCATCAACGTTCAAATCGGAAATCTTCTTTCAACAATGAGTTTAGAATTGTCAGATTGGGCCGTTGTCACACTTGTTGCTTCTGCTGTATTCATTATAGATGAGTTTAGAAAACTCATTATCAAATCTCGGGTATTTGCAGTCCAAAACTAATTTTCCTGCATATGGTGCCAACCACATCTTGAAGAATGAAGTCCTACAGGGTAGGAGCATGTCAGCGTGGGAATCCACCACTCAAG
>CALCOP010000133.1 GCA_937897365.1 uncultured euryarchaeote | reverse complement strand
ACCAAGTCGAATACATTGGAACCAACACCATTCAATCGAAGGAATGGGACGTTAACCGAATCATTCTCGATGCAGATGGTGAAGTGACAATCTTCTTCGACGCAGGAAACTCTTCTGATGAAGATGCTCTTGACGGTAACGGAATTGAGCGCTATGAATGGAAGGTTCTGTTCGATAAGCCCTATGATGAAGATGACTTCGCAATCGAAGGCCATTCCTTTACTCAAAATGCTGCCAGTGATGGATTGTTTGCTTACACGTTCCGTAACCAGACCGTAGATACCAGTGGTTCTTCAACCACCCAAATCCGTATTGAATTGGTTGTCTTCGATGGCGCTGATAAATTCTCAGAAAAACATCGAATGTATTTCGATGTCGTTCCAGACGGATTTGGTGACCAAGAGCCAGATATTTCGATTGACTACACCTTAGGAGGTAAGTGTCCTACTGCTTCAGATTGTAAGATTGATACCGATACCATTACCATCAGCGGTAGTGTTCTCACAGGCGCTGAGGAAGGTCAGAAAGACGTCTTCGTTGAAGTATCTCTCATGCCTGACAGTTTCAATGCAAGCGCAATTGACAAGTTCAACTACAACAAGTCAGGCGAATGGCGAAAATCTGATGCTCTTGGAGATCTCGACACCTTTGCACTCAGTTTGACGCTTGAAGGAATGTATACCAACAAGTCAGTTACCCAGATTCTTTACATCAAGTGGTATGAAGGAGAAGCACCGAATGAGCGTTTCATTACATACAAGGAAATTCTCATCTCGTTACCTGCATGTCAGGGTCTTGAAGCAGATATCGAGGCAGAAGCAGCTGGAGGAGAATTCGTTCTCGATGCAGACGGTGAATGTCAATGGTCCGGAGCTTGGACCTTTGTTGACGGAGAATGGCAAGCACCTCAATCCAATATTGGAGATGGCGGTGCTCAAGGTTCTCTTGACGGTTTGCTTATGCCTGCGCTCGTTGCATTCGCTCTCATCGTGATTGTAATCCTTACACTCTTCCTCATGCGCCGAGGTTCTGAAGATGATACCCAAAACTTCTCAGTCGGTGCATCTGGATTCGGTGGGGTTGTTGACCAGACCGAACAATATGTCCAGCAATTGATTGCACAAGGATATCCTGAAGAGACCGCTCGAGCATATGCTCAGCAATATGCCTCTCAGGCAGCAGCAGCTGCACCTGTCGCAGCAGCAGCGGCTCCAGCCATGGACGATGCAGTCTATCAGCAATATTACCAGCAATTCACCGCACAAGGATACGATCCGCAAACTGCTGCGACGTATGCTCAGCAGTATGCATTACAGTATGCTCAAAGCCAACAGTGAACTTCCTAACTTCGGTTGTGAAGGATTATCGGTTGAGCGTAAGCAATGCAAAGACTACGAATCACGGCCCAGGTATTCCACGATTGTCGATACGACCCGATGTGCATATGTCGGGAAAAAGTATTAGTCTCACCACCCAGTAAAATTACCATGTCAGATGTCACAATTTGGAATGGTCAATGGATGTTCGCACTTGGAGCCATATTCATTGGCCAACCAATCATATTGGGCTTGATATGTATTGCCCTCGGCCTATCTGGAACAGTAGATCCGTTTATTTTCACATCGCTTGAGTATGGACTTGCTCTTGAAGGAGCAATCCTTGCAATCACTTCTATACCTTCTGTAATCATCATCAGTTTGTTCATCAAGATGCCGATCAAATTCGTTATCCGTGAGGATTCTATTGAGTCACACATGCCTGGTGCTTTGTTTTTCAAATCTTCAGAATACAGGGATACATTTCCCAGAGAGGTTACTTCCAAAATCGTTGTCAAGGAAGTCATCACAACAAATGATGAAGGCGGAAAAAGTACCAGTTACACGGCAGACTTCCTTCGAGAAGACGGTTCTACTTTCGGTAAATTAAGCGGAATATCTTCAACAGGTATTGTTGATGAAATTGCTGAGACAATGGGCGTAGAAATTCACAGAAGTTTCGGCTCCGATTCTAATGTGTGGGACTGAGTTTGCAACTTTCAACACGGTTTATTGATAGAATGAGTCGCCTACGATGATGTATGTCGAAGGCCACCAGTAGCGTCTTTGACATTGTTGCCACTGTTGTAGGTATGTCTGGCCTACGGCTTGATCGGAGCGCTCTACAAATCGCAGCAACCTTTTTTCTCATTATAATCGCATTCTTTCTCACTTTAAATTTGGTTTCAAATTCCAAAGAGGCGCTCGTCTATGTTGTTGTTGTGTGGTGTATCTACTATGGAGGTCACATCATCTTCTACAAAGCAAAATTACATCACCAAATGCATCAACGATTGGGAAGAAAAAGAGCGTGGACTGTTTACGAAGTGGTTCTCGGCGTTGTTTACTTCAATCAGGGTTGGTGTGTCGTACTTTTCTTACAACACTATGCAAGTAGTCTTGATTTACCGATACCACATCTTGTGATATTCATCTTTGGAACACTTACCTTCCTCATCAGCACTGTGACGAAAGTCTGGTCAACACTTCTTGTCGGCATGGATGTCTACTATTATCGTGATTTGTTTATGGATGAAGCCGGTAATGGAGGGCTGGTAACGACTGGACCCTATTCGATTTTCTCGAACCCGATGTATGGAGTGGGCAATCTTTCGGTGTATGGGGCAGCAATAGAGGCAGGTTCGCTGGAGGGCTTGTTGGTTGCTGCTGTTTTCCAAGGAAGCATCTACTTGTTCTACGGGATGGTTGAACTTCCGTTCATCCATCGTGTATATTCCACATAATTGAACCGTGTGCGGTGCCAATACACTCTCCTCTTTACTTGTGAGTGGTGATACTTATTTTTCCGAGAGATAGATGTCGTATTGCTCTTGCACATCTTCAGCGGTGATAGAATTTACATTTGGTGAAGCAACCCTCAAAATCCCTTCAAGGTCAACAATCCAATATGTAGGAAATCCGACCTCGATATTGTCAAGAACGTACTGATTTGCAACTTCTGAGTGAAGAATTAAGTGTGTTGTATTGTATTGAGTCGACCAATTCATGGCATAGGATTGGTTGGCAGGATCCCATGTTTCATTGCTTCCAAGAATCTCTACAAAACTCACGTTGTAACGTTCATCAATGTCTTCCATCTCCACAATTAAGCTCGTGGCATTCTCGGTCGCCTGAATGCAATAGAGGCACCATTCTCCCATATTGAGAAGAACAACAAGCATCGTTCCTTCCATAGCAGAAAGCGTCACGTTTTCTCCATGCTGATTAGGGGCGGTCAAAGCGGGTATTTTCTCGCCCGTAGCTGGTGTAAAACTTCCATCCTCACCGGATTCCTCCGATCCAACACATCCTGACAAAGGCATTAGGAGCATGAGTAGAACGACAAAAAATTGCTTGCTTCGCATGGATTATCGACTGTTGAATGGAACATAAACCATTCTCTTTCCGTAATGGATTTCGATGTTATCGAAGGATCGAATAGAGCGCCCATTACTCCAGTATTCAGGCCTACTATCGAACTTACACTCATCTATGAGGAATCAGATGCGAGTATTGTCAAAGATTTGCAAAGAATTATTGAATCGTTTGCATGGCTAAAATCATGAATCTTGATACCCTCGCTCGTCCAACTATGCAGGTGAATCTCTGGGCATCACTCGGATACGGTGTATTTCTTCTTGTAGCCCCTGACGCATTTTGTGACTTGCTCAAAGCAGAAGCAGTCAACACTGCATGGTTACGAACCATTGGTGCGGCACTTCTTGGAACCAATGTGGTGGGAAGTTGGTTATGGCTAAAGAATCCATCATTGGACATGGGACGAGTTCAAACCATAACGGCAGGGCTTGAGGCATTGGCAATGGCACTCTCACTGCTCTTAGGAGAGTTTACCGCAGAGAATATTTGGATGGTTCAAGCATCGGTTGCTTTGGCATTTATTGTAACGATAGGATTGTCATCATCGTCTATGAGCACATATTACGGGTTGGAGCAATAGATGAATCATTCTTCTTCAAACGGTTCAAATCGCTCTTCGCTTTCTTCGATGAATCCAACGTCGTCTAAATGAGAATCAAAGTCCGGGAAACTTGGTTTCCAGTTTTTTGGAAGCGGCGTGTCAGATTCTATGATTTTCAGCATTCGTTCTTGCCAAGCTTGCGGTTTTCTCTGCATGATGAACATGTAAAGCGGCGAGGTGCGAATATCAGAATGAATCACGCAGTAGCCGGTATTTGCTTCGAAATTCATTGCTCGGAGTAAATTAAATGCAGGTCGATTGATGTTATGGAACATCTTCTTTGCAAATCGCATTCCAACTAAAACGGTTCCGAAAATCACAAGACTGGTAAGGCAAAAAGCGCCCCAGCCTTCTCCAGAAAGTTGGTTTGAAAAATAGACTACAAACATAAGTGCGGGTACTGTGGTAATGAGGAAAAGGAAACTTTCGGAAACCGGTCCTTTCCCCATTTTGAGTTCGATTGCACCCCAACCATTGTGATGTTTCTCCCACGGTTTGAAGTGTTCAGATGATTGGAGGTTTGCCGCCGCAATAACCTGGTTGCGCAATTGATGGATTTTTGCGATTTGACTCGGCCCACCGTCCAAATTGTCTTCAATAATGGTATCCAGGCGATATTTTGCTTCAAGATAATGACCCATATCAGCAAGTAGTGAAGCTTGCTCAACCAATGGTGTAACTTCATCGGGAAGATGGTGTCGTAAATCCTGCCACCACTGCAAACCTTCGTTGAGTAGTCCGAGTTCATCTGTCAAAAGACGGCCACCTAGCATCCACATCGCAGTTCGATTTGGGTCAAGTGTGATGACTTTTCGAACAGCTGCCAATGATTTTGCAGCCTGCATCATTGTTGGTTTTTCTCCTTTCTGAGGAAGTGATGTCTCAGCACATAACTGCCATGCATCAACGTGTTCGGGATCTATTTGAACCGCTTTGTACGCCTCTTCATACGCCGTTTCAGAATCTCCCTCGTCGTAGGCCTCTACGGCGTTAAGATAGTGATGTTCTGCACCCATGGTCGTCCCTCATGAGTCGTCGTCTCGACGTCGCCCGATTGGTTTTGGAGG
>CALCOP010000132.1 GCA_937897365.1 uncultured euryarchaeote | reverse complement strand
CCGGTCATGATGGGATGAATTTGATTGCCGAAATAATGGAAACATGGGCAAATTATCCCTATATTACTACGAAGGTGTTAGCTGCATCGATACGCCACCCAACACATGTCTTACAATGCATTCAGATGGGTGCGCATACTGCAACTATGCCTGCGAAAACCTTCCGGCAACTGATGAAGCATCCGTTGACCGACCGTGGCCTTGAAGGATTCATGAAAGACTGGGCTGAAGTTGAAAAAGCAGGAAATGCATGAAAAACAACAATTTTGCCATGAGGAGTCTTCTTGAAGGAAGGCTTCACCCGCTTACTTACGGGAGCCGATACGATGTCATCCAATAAGGAACTGTTGAATCGACTTTTATCTGGTGATTTTTCACCGGAAGAAATTGCCGATGATCCTATTTTGGTTCGTTTGGCTGAGCGTGTATATGGAATAAAAATCGACCCCGTCATCACTTCAAAACCTCGAGATTTTGTCCCTCACACCGGTGTTACTGAAGTAACAGAAGTAGCACCTCCAACAGACATGCTCATTGAGGTTATTGGCGATATTGCACCAGCTCTACCCGTGGCCGGTTCAGAACTTCCCGAACTTGCTCCACCGGTGGTAGGTGAAAAGAAAAAATCCGGAATGATGCAGAAATTGGTTTTTGCAGGTCTTACTTTTGTCGTACTCAACCTCTTTGGAGCGTGGTCATATGTTGTGGGAAGTTTCTGTCAAAGTGGAGACCTGTGTCCTACCGACGGATATACACGAATCAACTTGATGGAAATTTACAAACTCAATACGGGTTATGGATGGTCTGAACCCGTTCAAACTGGTGCTTTTGGAATACCTGATATCGCTGCAATTGTCATCCTTGCCGTCGCTCTTCTGGTATTGCGTCGAAAGTGAAGGATGATTTTTTCATGATAATGGATACCGAAATCGTTGCATTCCTTGGAATGATTTTGATTTTAGTAGCGTTCTTTTTGGAAACACGAAATGTTATCGAAAGTAAAGCTCCACTCTACCTCTCGCTTATGGCAATAGGTTCTGGTTTACTTGCAATACGTGCATACCTCATTGAAGAATGGGCCTTTTTCATTCTTGAAGTCGCCTGGTTCTTGACCGCAGTCGTAGGTTTACTCTATCTCAAAAGCGATTTTGACAGAAATGAATGAGAATGAAAGAACAGATGAATGATGTCAATTCATGCGTCATCTTGATGTGCGAGTGGTGACCGAGAGACATTCATGAGCCAAGGACCAGGCAAGGCTAAGCGCGGGATTCCATCTAAGGCTGATAATTTCAATGACTGGTATCCCTTCATCGTCGAGGCTGCAGAACTGGTCGACAAGCGTTATCCAATCAAGGGCATGGATGTCTGGCGCCCCTATGGCTGGAAAACAATGAAACTCATCGATGCTCTGACACATGCAGAAATGGAGAGAACCGACCATGAAGAGGTCAATTTCCCACTCCTCATCCCAGAGAACCTTTTGGAAAAGGAAAATGCGCTTGTTGCCCGATTAAAACGAGCACGAGAAGAAGGAGTAGATCCTGATGACCTCCGTGATGAAGACGAAGAAGGGGGTTTCAAGAAGGAAGTTTACTGGGTAAAACACGCTGGAGAAAATGAATTGGATATTCCAATGTTCCTGCGACCTACCTCTGAGACGGCAATGTACACCATGTTTCCTCTTTGGATTCGTTCGCACAAAGACTTGCCTCTCAAAGTCTACCAAATGGTCAACACTTTCCGGTATGAGACAAAACAAACACGCTCCTTTATTCGTGTTAGAGAGATACACTTCTTTGAAGCGCATACTGCACATGCTGATGAGGAAGATGCATCACGTCAAATTG
>CALCOP010000131.1 GCA_937897365.1 uncultured euryarchaeote | reverse complement strand
TTCGAAATCCACTGTCCCTGTGACGCGGGAGTTCAAATCTCTCTCTCGGCGCCTTTTCATCATCCGACCAACTTTTAGCCAATTAAGCACTGGATTGTTTAGGTGAGATGATGCAACCTCCAGTTGACCCGAATGCTTCTTTGCAGGACAGCGTCGTTGGTGGAGACTTACACACTGGCAACGTGATACACAACCATTACCACATGCCTCAACAACCTCCACAGCCTCAATATCAACCTCCGCAGCCTATTGTGCAGCAGCCTGTTCAGCAACCAGTGCAGCAATATCAGCAGCCACAACAATACTATCAAAATCCAGGTAATTTTCATCCAAATGGAGCCCAAAAAGATGTTTTAGTGGCCTACTTGTTGTGGTTTTTCCTTGGCCCGCTTGGAGTTCACCGGTTTTATCTCAACCACATTGGAATGGGTTTGTTGAATCTGTTCACTTTTGGCGGATGCGGCATCTTATGGCTCATTGACGCAATACTTATTCCCGACCTTGTACAGCGAGAAAATAGGGTTTACATTCGCAATTAAATCACATGTAAAAGGCGTCTGGTGATTCGGTTAACTCTCCAACCAAGTCGTCGATTTTACCAGGCGCTATCGCTGATAATTTTTCAGTTAATTTGGCTTGAATATCTGCAGGTAAGGCAATACCCAAATCAAACCATCCATCCAAGTGCTCCAAGAGTCTCTGAGATGCAAATACATCTCCACTGGAGCCAACTGTGGTGGCAATTGCACATGCGCTGTTGATGTTGAATAATGGGCCATTTGAAGCAATCAATGCTGCAAGCCCGATGGCACCTGATTTAGGTTCATCACGGCGCACATCAACACCTGAAGCCTCTAAATCAATCCGATGTGTTGCACTTGAAGCAACAATAAAGACTTCTTTTCGAGTTGGGATATCCATCAGTCCAGCAAGAACATACAGCGATGTCACTCCTTGATTTTCCAGCCACCGTAGTATTTCTCTTGCCATCATTCCTTGATGCTCAGGATCTAAGGGTTGAGAGGTCCCCGTGAGTGTGATGACTCTTTTCCCAGTAACTGATTCTATAGAGGAAAGTGAAAGGTGAGGTGGCGTGAGTAAACCGTCCTCATCAAGAGTTGCTAAGGGCGGTAAAGCAGTGTGGTGCAAACGAGCAATTTCATGACTCAAATGAGATGAATGAATACCTTCAATTGCAACCTTGCCTACATTCCCCACTCCCGGAAGTGCGAAGAACATAATCTCATGATCGCCGATGTGTGTATTCGAACTTCTCCATTCAACATGTAAGCCCATATTGGCTCTATCGAATTACGCCGCGCTATAATGTTTGACATTCAAATGGTGCTGAATAGAGCAATTGTAAAGGGTTAAATGAAACGCATCACTCTTCTTCTGAAGCATTATGAGAGCTTTTCATTTCTTCAAGTGAGGGTAGTGTTGCAAGTCCTTCAGCCCATTGTGCTTCAGTTACGCCATACATTTTACGGCGAATCTCAGCACGGTGGTCTTCAGGTGACCATTTGAGCGGAGCAGCAGCTTGCGCTTTTGCCCCACAGGAAGGACACGTTGTGGCTAAAGTCCAGGCTTTACATTCAAGACATTGCTGCAAAAGTTGACGCGCCATTACTACCACCGTTGCAATTCAAGTTTATCAGTCGAGCCCTCATTCACGGTATGAAGTGGCTTCTCCACCAGCAGATAGAACATGGTCGAGTGATGATTTTGTCGCATTTTCCCAAACCGCTTCTGCGGTTTTGAAATCAGGTGCTTTCAGTTCTATCCGATATTCAGGTGCACCATTGTAGTGGCATCGCACTTCAATTTCTTCTTCTTCCGAAGAGAATGCTTCAGCCGCAAGAAGGGCATTTTGAATAATTTCCACACCATTGATATCGTTAATGCTCAATGTGAGAACTCCTCGGATTTCAACAAAGTCAGGAATGATGTTCTCGACAGCAATTTCAATGAAATCCTTGAGCCAGTCGCCTTCAAAACCAGCATCGACCAATGAGCCTTCATTCATTGCAGCCTCTTCAAAAGCAGCGTAAAGGCCACCATATGCGTCAATCAATTCTTGTTTGGATGATGCGATATCTTCTTCATTCCACCCTACCTTTTCGGCTAAAACTTTCAGCAATTGGTTTGCACGTTGTTCATTCTTCCACTCTTGAAGTCGCTCACGACGTCGTTCTTCAGAAACGGACTTGAGAGAAAGCTCGAGAGATGACCCGTCTTTACGGGTTCGCATAACTTTACAGATCAGTCGTTGACCTTCCCGAACATATATTCGGATATTTTTGACCCATCCGCTGGCAATTTCACCGATAAATATGAATCCTTCCAGACCCTCAAATTCATCCAGTTTAACGTAACAGCCGTTCTGTTTGACGGTTGTTACAGAAACCACGACGAGTTCGCCTTCATTTGGCGTGTTGGTGACTTCAGACATAGAGGCTCTGCCTCCTCATTCAAGTGCTTCTGAAACGGTGCATCCGACAAGATTCGCTTTACCACCCGACGGGATGGAAAGAGTTGCTCCGCAAACACCACAGGAAATAACTGTAGTCGCTCGAGAGAAAACGGTTGCTTCACTGCCACAATCTTTGCAGATTACTTTGAGGAAATTTTTTGCCATATTAATTCAACTCACTTATCAACCAGTTCAAACTTCTTAGAGCGTCGGCAAGGTGCGTAGTGCGCTTTGCCAGTTTCAGTACAACGGTAGAGGATATTTACTCGCTTGGTTGGCTTTTCACGACCATCAGGTTTTGGACGAGGGAAACCACGGTAACCGGCCATAACGCGGCGGAAACGGCGCTGACCCCAACGAAGTTCAGAAGCACGCTTCTTCTTGACTCGCTCAATGGTATGCATTGTGTGCTTACCAGCAGATGGACTGTAACGCTTGACTTGACGTGGCATTTTGACCATAAGAGCACCTTAAGCATTCGGCCCACAAGAGTCGGCTATTTAGGCGTGTCGCATTCAAACTCCAAGGTAATTCGATAGACTGCGAGTGAAACAGGGGGAGAGATAATGAACATACAGGGCTTCGTTGACAGTATGGACGAGATGCTTAAGGCGTTCCTTCTGTTCTGGTTACCCATCGCTATGGTGCCTTTGGGACTTTGGTTTTCAATGTCTTCTCGTTCTAAATCCACGACGACAAATGGACGATTTCTTGCCTTCTTCGGCATCATTCTGATTTGTTTAAGCACTTGGACTGTTCCTTCCTCGCCGTCAACTGCCGCCGGCCATTTACTGGGTGCAATTATTGGTCCTTGCATGTTGATCATTATTGGAATATATCTCATTTCATTTTCAGGCAATGTGCCGGTCGGGAAATTACCACGAAGCGATCGCAGATTAGGAGTATTGATGAGTGGAGCAGGATTTGTTTGGTTAGCAGGAATGCATTGGTGGATACTCACGCCTCAACTTTCACCTGACGAAGTCAATCCCTACTGGTATGTGTTTTGGCCGACTTTCATATTATTGACATCATGCTTAGCCTCTTGTTCTGCAGTAACATTGCTGACCCTTGGAGACCGCCGTAGAGCCGAGTCGAATGCCATGTTTTTTGTTTCGGTACTGTCCATGATTATCCTGCTACTCGGCCTCAATATTGACGGCCCATTGGTTCAAGCGGATGATTTTAGAGAAAACCTTTGGTTGGCAGTTGCAGATATGGCTGGTATTGCTGCAGGTAGTCTCCTCTCTATACTTGTTTTTGCCTTCGTGATTTATACATACGAACGCAGTCTGCCTCCACCAAAAACAATCGAACCACCAACTGCATTGGAACTGGAAAGGGTATCAGCTGTCATTCAACATCACCTTGGAGGTGAAGAGGAATGAAAGAATCCTCATTGTCGATGACATGGAGGATGATTCTCCTTGCGTTCTTACTTCCTCCCCTGTTTATCCTTGCTTTGGACATTACGTTTTACGGCTCGTTCAAAGGAATTGATTCGGGCGTTACATTTACCCGTTTTGCCAACGCTACATTGACAGCATATACGCTCTGTTCGCTGTTTTTACTCGGCAATCTGTTTTTCTATGGAGAGTCGAGGAACAGACCATTAGCACCATTGGTCGGCATGATTTTTGCAACACTCTTAGGAATTTTATCGACTTGGTTTTTCATCGGGCAAGGTCCTATGCTCTTGGAAGATAACGGTTCTGTTCGGGCTCAAGCGATCTATAATATCGTTCACATGTTTGTCTCATCAGGGGCCATTTTCTTGGCTGTTTGCGTCGCTTTGGGTGTGACTTTTTCAGCAATCACATCCCAGAAACCTCGCAGTGATTTCGATTTAGAGGAAGAATAACCCACGGCTCCATCACGAGATGTCAGCCGTCGGTTTCATAAGGGGGAGGTCGGTGGAGCGGCTATACAGGTGCTTCTATGTCGAAAGGTACTCCGTCCATGGGTAAGCGACAAAAGACTGCACATATTCGTTGCCGTCGTTGTGGACGTAACGCTTACCACAAGCAAAAATCAGTTTGTGCATCATGCGGATATGGCGAAACATCCCGCATGCGTAAATTCAGCTGGTCTAAGAAGGCTCACCGTCCTAAAGCTTGAGGCGAAGGATATGGTTCTCAGCCGCAATGGCTACAAAGCGTCAAGCACTCGATGGAGTTGAGGCAAAGCAATGTGTGGCATCATTGGAATCGTTGGGCGTAACAATGTCCATGTTAACCAATTGATCTACGACGGACTTACAGTGCTTCAACATCGAGGCCAAGATGCTGCAGGAATCATGACCGATTTCGAGGGTCAATTCCGCTTGCGCAAATCAAAGGGGCTTGTATCGGACATTTTCTACACCCGTCACATGCGCCGCCTTCAAGGTCACATTGGTATCGGTCATGTTCGATATCCTACTGCGGGCTCTTCATCACGTTCAGAGGCTCAACCATTCTATGTCAATTCCCCCTATGGTCTCGGTCTCGCTCATAATGGAAACCTTACCAATGCATCCGAACTTCATATTCAATTAACCGATAACCACCACCGTCATATGAACACGACAAGTGACTCAGAACTCTTACTGAATATGCTCGCAGTTGAGTTAAGTATGAATTCGACGAATCTTTCCATTGAAGGTGCTCCTCATCTTGATATTGAAACGGTGTTTAGTGCGGTACATAACCTTCACAAGCGCGTTGAGGGAAGTTACGCTTGTGTTTCGATTATTTCCGGATATGGATTACTCGCATTCCGCGACCCACACGGTATTCGACCGCTTATTTTTGGAAAGCGAGAAATTGGTGATGAAACCGAATGGATGGTCGCCAGTGAATCTGTTGCAATTACTGCACTTGGTTTTGAAATAGTGCGAGATGTGGAGCCGGGTGAAGCGATTTTTATTTCCACCTCAGGTCACTTCTTTCAACGTCAATGTTCTGAAAAAGTTGAAGCATCACCGTGTATTTTCGAACACGTTTACTTTGCTCGGCCAGATTCAGTTATTGATGGCATCTCGGTTTATCACGCACGGTTAAATCAAGGAGATGTTTTGGCAAAACGCATACTTGAACAATGGCCCGACCATGACATTGATGCCGTCATTCCAGTTCCCGATTCTGGGAGAATTGCCGCTCTCCAAATGGCTGATGCCTTGGATGTACCTTATCGTGAAGGTTTTGTCAAAAACCGGTATGTCGGTCGAACATTTATCATGCCTGGTCAAGCGTTAAGAGAAAAGTCAGTTCGTCGTAAACTCAACGCAATTGAGCATGAATTTTCAGGGAAAAACATACTTCTTGTGGATGATTCTATTGTTCGGGGAACGACCAGTGCACAAATCATTGAAATGGCTCGTGATGTTGGTGCAAAGAAAGTTTACTTCGCTTCAGCAGCACCTCCAGTTCGATATCCGAATGTCTACGGAATTGATATGCCTGCAGTAACTGAATTTATTGCAAACGGCAAATCCGTTGATGAAATTAATTCGATCATTGGTAGCGACCGGCTGTTTTATCAAAACCTTGAAGATTTGATTGAGGCGACTTCTATCGGTGAACATCCACCAGCGCGATTCGATACCAGTTGTTTCAATGGGGAATATGTTACTGGCAACATCGATGAGGCGTATCTTGAAAAATTGTTTAATTCCCGTAATGATACGGCGAAAAAAGAATCGAGTGAAGACGATGAAATCGTCGACATGCATAACGATAATGCTGATTGAGGCGTTTCGATGACCCAACAATCCTGGATTCTTCGCTTCGGAGAATTGGGTCTCAAATCAAAAGTCGTTCGTCGCTCTTTTCAACGTTCATTGAGAAGAAATCTTGTGAAACTTGCTGAAAACTCCTCGGTACCCTTAGTCCGTGACAGATTACGAGATTTTGATGTGATTTACTCAACAGCGCCTACCGACGTTGTTGAGGATTTAATCTGTCACGGGCTCGGCATTGTTGCGATTGATCGGATGGTTCAACTCTCAAAAGATTCAGATCCGAAACGAATTTCTGAACTTCTTCTCAATCGCCATGAACGTGTTGGGCAAGAGAGAACATTTGGAGTACGCGTTAAACGACTGGGAAAAAAAGGTGAGTGGGATTCGCAGTCATATGCTCGTGCCCTCGGTGCAGCGTTGATCGAGAAAGATCCTTCTCTGTCTGTTGATTTGTCTAATCCTGATTGGTGGGTGAAAATTATTCTGGAACCCTCTGCAGTCTCTTCAATTGAGAGGCGAATTCAAGGTCCGGGCGGATTACCAACTGGCGTTCAAGGCGATGTATTGGCGCAACTCCAAACCAAAGAGGATGCACTGAGTTCCTTCCTAATTATGCGTCGAGGTTCACGAATTATCCCGGTAATGGATTCAAAATCAGAATTTGTAGAATTGCTCTTGAAATGGGATCCATTCCTTGGTGTTCGAAGTCGGACGAAGGATGAGCATGGCGAAATGTTTCAACGCCCAGCATGGGGTGTCGTAGGACTTACTCTTGAGCAAGCTCAACCGCATATCCAACGCCGTGAAAAAGCAATAAAAACAACACCACTTTCAACACTCGAACCTCTCTGTGGATGGACGAAAAGAGAGAAGCAGGCATTATGGAAACATCTCAATGATCCCAGCCGACATCCGGCTCATCCAGATAATACTTCTTGGTTTGAATGAAATCTCAGATCAAACAAGGGATGAGGTTAATTGTCGTAAGGCCTTCAACGATTCATGCTCGCTACCCATTCGGTCAATATCGCCTTCAAACCAGAGGCAAAAGTGACCGCACTGGAATTATCCTCAAAGGGTGATTTTGCTGTATGGGCTGAAAGTGATGGTCGACTTTTCATTGCTAAAGAAGTCAAAGGAGTTTTGACACCGACAGGCTCCTGGAACGCTCCAGCTTTCATCCGCTCTGTTGTTTTACGCAAGGGTCAAATCTTTGTTCTCGATGACGAAGTAGGACTCACATGTTTAGATTCGAAAGGTGAAATCATTTGGCAAATTGAAATTGGCGCTGGTGGTTTTGATTTGCACGAACTTCCAAATCACCTTGCCCTCATCGATGGATTAGGTCGATTACACCTGGTTAATTATGATGGCACCGAAGTCGTATTGACCCAAAAATATCACGATATTTTACGAATTTCAACCGTAGGTGATTACTTGATTTTAGCTTATGAAAGCGGCGAAGTTCAAGCACTTAAAAATGGCAATTGCTTATGGTCACGTCCTGCTCGAGGCCAGACTGGAGAGTCGATTACTTGCCTCGGCTGTGATAAGAACAATCATCTTGTTTTGGGTAGAGAGGGATATGCTCTTGTTGGTGGAGAGGAAGAGGCTTTAGAAATTGAAATTTGGGACATCGATCAACAACGACTTCTTCATCGAGTGGACGTAAAAAGCCGGTTACTTCACACAATACCCAGTACAGAGGGATTTCTTTGTGGATTTGATGACGGTGAAGTTGTGGAAGTCCTCTCTGGTGATTCATACAGGTTTGAGTCTCGTCTTTCATGTGGTTATCCTATTCAAAAATTGCTTTTTTGTCGACAATCAATTGTTGCATCTGCATGGTTTTACATTTATGGAAGAAATGCAGATGGGGCTGAATGGAAAATTGAACACCAAGGGATGCCGAACATGCTTGTCGCATCCCACGACGGTTCGGTTTGCCTCTTTGCAGGTGAAGATCAAAATGATTGGACTGATGTTGAACCGATTGGAATATTTTCTCTCTCTGAAGAAATATTTGAAATCGATTCTTCTGAGCTTACGCTTTGGTTTGAAAAGTCAAACGAAGTTGAATCTTTAACGGCTGAAGAACTCTATAGAGTCGATGATGAAATGAACTCATTTTTTTCTCAAGAGGAGTTAGAATCGATGGAATCTTCTCAACCAGCTGGTGTTGCTGTTGAAGCACTGCACAGTGCATTAGAAGGCACTTTCATCGCATCGCAAGATGTTGCAGAAGACGGCTCT
>CALCOP010000130.1 GCA_937897365.1 uncultured euryarchaeote | reverse complement strand
TCTTATGGCGAGCATCCGTGATGTACTCGGGATTCTCTTTGGGGTCTTTCTTATCGGTTTTTCGATTGGAAATGCAGGACTTGGAAAAGTTGCTCCTTACTTCATAAACGGAGCAGAAAACACCAAGATGATTATCACACGAATGTTCGAACCTCATTGCCTCATTCCTCTCATTGAAGAGCAATTGGCAAGTGGCGATGAATCGTATTGTCTTGACTCGGTTGGGGTTTGGGACGGTGTTGATATCCTGTTTCTCGTGTTGGGGTTATTCGTGTTACTCTATGGGCGCGTAGGTTTTACTCGTGTGGGTCGTCGTTCACAGCGTCTTTACCATGTCCTCTTCGCAACCGGAGCTGCACTGTTTAGCATTGCTATTCTTGACCGTCTCAACTTCCTACCACGTGCGGCAAGTTCAGAGGGTATTTCGGAATTGATTCCTTTTTATGTCCCTCCTTTCATCGTTCAGTGCACCATTGCAGCAATTGGTGCATTCCTCATGGGCGGTCCAAAATACTGGGAAGCGGAAGCGATTGAACAGTCAAGGGAGCGGCTAACCAAACAAAGAGATGTAGCGGACACTTTCAGGGATACTTTTGGTTCCGTAAAGATGTCGTTAAATTCCCGCAGCGGAACAACCAAACGTATTGCTCGTAGCCGTATTCTGAAAAAGGATTCACAATTACACATGCGACGAACGCCCTCAAAAAGTATCAAAGTTCTTGCTACCTGTCCTTATTGCAAGGGTGGGGGATGTAAGGAATGCGGCAATACCGGCTCACTGTGAGCCATTCCTTGATTTTCCTTGAACTCGATTTGTAAGTCCTTCGGCTTCTTCTTTTCCATTGCCAAAACCACTGCACTGCCCTTGTTTGACTCGCATTGTTTAAGACCTGTGGGAGATGGGTGTCGCGAATAAGGTCGAAGCAAACAACTTCGATTAGAGGGATAGGGATGTATCTTCAAGCACTCGAAATATCAAACTTCAAATCGTTCAAAGGCGAGGTTACCGTTCCGCTCGACCGAGGATTCACTGCAATTACAGGACCCAATGGTTCAGGGAAATCAAACTGTGGGGATGCAATTCAATTTGTTCTCGGCCCGCGTAGCAACAAAGTTATTCGCGCTCAAAATGCCAAGGATTTGATTTTCAATGGTGGTAAAAACTCCAAACCAGCTCGTTCCTGTGAGGTCACGCTCGTTTTTGCCAATCCACTGCTTTCCAGTGGACGGCGCCGACTCCCCATCGATCAAGATGAAGTTCGCATGACTCGTGCAGTTCGTTTATCGAAATCTAATAACATCATTACAACATATTTGCTGGACGGCGAAGAAAGCACACAGAAAACGTTTCATCGTCTTCTTGGCGCTGCAAATGCTCGCCCGGATGGCTACAATATTGTCCTTCAAGGTGACGTGACGAAGTTAGCAAAAATGACTGCTAAAGAACGCAGAAAAGTTCTCGATGGCGTAGCAGGTGTTACTTCTTATGATGATGAAATTCGCAAAGCAGATCGTCAAAAAGAGATGGTTGAAGGATATATCGAACGTATCGGTTTGCTTGAAGAAGAACAAAAAGCACGATTAAAAGACCTCACAAAGGAGAAGAATCTCGCTTTGAAGGTTCAAGATTTGGTCACTGAACTTCAACAAGCACGAATTGTTTCTGCCCAATCCAAATTGGCAAGTCAGCAGTCTGAACGAGCATACATGGTTGAAGAACGTGTTCGAATCGAAGGTGAAGCTGTTCAACTGGAAGCAGAAGTCAAGCAAGGAGCGAAGGTGCTTTTGGAACTCGAAGATAAAATTGGAACCTTACAGAAGCAGATTGAAGATCTCATGGGAGGTGATTCTAATGGCTTACTCGCCGCAATAAACCAACTTCAGATTTCTATTGCTACAAGCAATGATCGGATAAGTGAAGCAGAAGACAAACATCTCGAAGACGAAGAAGAGTTAGATGAACTTGCAGAATCATTGATTCAAGCACAAAACGCCTTGGAAGAGTTCAAACAGGAATTAAGCACTGCAGGGTCAGATTTGAAAAATGCCGAAACAGCTCTTGAAGAAGCCAAGAATGAAGAGGCTGAGGTGCAAAAACTACTCGAATCCTCCGGAAACGCAAATGCGGAATTATCACGCGCACTCTCAAAAGCCATTTCTGGTGTTGAGGCTGCAACTAAAGTCTTACAATTGGCGCAGAACGAAGTCAATCGTGTTGCAACACAGGCAGAAATGCTCGATGAACAACTCAGTTCAGCACAAGAAGCCGCTGAAAACGCCCGACTTGCACTGGGAGAATCTCAGTTAGAGGGAGAACAACTCGGTGCAGACGCTCCAGATCAAGACCGTAGGAAACTTGGCGACCAATTGATTACTGCTCAGCGTTCTGAAGAGAAACTGGTTGAAGAATCTCAAGCCGTAGAAAAGCGTTTGCGGGAAACTGAGCGAAAATTGAACACTGCAAAGAATGAATTAGAAAACCGTACTGGTGCGAAAGGCATGGCTGGCGGGGCTGCAGCAATCATTGCAGCACGAGACCGTGGCGAATTGTCCGGTGTGATTGGAACAGTTGCTGAATTGTGCCAACCTCGTGACCCTTCGCACACCGATGCTTTGGCAACCGCCATTGGAGGTGGAATGACTTCAGTTGTTGTTGACAGTGATGAGGTCGCCGCAAAAGCCATTCAATGGTTGGCACAAAACAAGGCAGGAAGAGCGACCTTCCTTCCTCTCAACAAACTCACCCAATCACGTGCTGCAGGAAAGGCAATGATGGTCGCAAAGAAACCAGGAGTCATTGGATTCGCCAATGAATTACTGGATTACGACCCTCGAATTGATGTTGCTGTCCGTTTCGTTCTCCGTAACACGCTTATTGTCGACAATATGACTACCGCTCGAATGAATATGGGTGGTGTGCGATTAGTTACTCTCAGGGGTGATGTGACCGAGGCGGGAGGTGCTATGGTTGGTGGTTCTAAGCGAAGAATGACCGTAACCTTTGGTGGTAATATTCAGGGTGCGAGTGAAGTTGAATCGCTTGCATCAGATGTTGAGAGATTCCGTTTAATGGCCGAAACCGTCAACGGTGCATTAGCAGATGCCCGCAGTCTTCAAGTTGAATTACGAGGTAAAATCAACGCTCTTTCCGAGGGCGACCATGCGATACGCTTCCAAGAATGGCGCGCTGAACACAAACAAGCGCAAACCAATCATAACAATGCACTCGGTGAAGTAGCAATAATTGAGAAACGTTTGGCCGAACTTAAACTTGAGGCGACCAATAAAATCCGCGAACATGACCATGCTCATCAGGGGCTCAATTCTGCGAATGAACAACGTTCTGTTGCTCAAACGGCACTGGAAGACGCCAGTCCTGAACATCTCAAAGACCGATTACATGCTGCTGAAGTCAAGCGTGTCGAAGCTGAGGGTCTCAAAGCCCAAGCAGAAATTTCACTCAATGGAGATTCAAGTCATCAAGACCTCTTGAGCAGTCGAGTTACTGAAATCACCCAACGTATTGCCTTACTTGAGGAAAATGCAATCACTCGAAGTGAACGAATCGACAATCTTCAAGCAGGTATAGCAACCGATTCTATAGAACTCAAGGCAAAGGAGGATGAACGTTTGCAATTCCTTGAAGAGAACCAAGGTCTTGAAGAAGAACGTGTTGAACTTATCGAAGAGCGCAGTGGTCTACAAGTTTCGCTTCAAGCCAAAGCAACCGATGCTCGTTCCCGCCGTGTCATGATTGAAGAGATGGGTCGCGCTCTGTCACTGAAAGATGAGTCCATTCAAGAGACTCTTCTTGAAATGACAGAGAATAATATTCAGCCGGCCAACGAAGACGCTGTATTGCCGAGCGTTGGCGATGCCGAGCGAAATGAACGCACACTCCAGCGCCGTCTTGACTCGTATGGACCAGTCAACATGTTGGCTATTGAGCAATACGAGGCATGCGAGGCTCGTCTATCTGAGATGAAGGGTGATTTCAAAACGCTTCAAGATCGACGCAAGCATCTTATCGATGTCACCGAGAAACTTGAAAGTCAACGTAAATCCCGTCTTCTTAACGTTCTGAGCAAGGTCAATGAGAACTTCAAAGTCGCTTACAAGTCACTTAGCGATGGAGGTCGAGGTGAACTCTTCCTCGAAAATAAGGATGAACCTTTCAAGGGAGGATTGGAATTGTGGGCGCAACCACGAGGTAAGTCTGCGAAAGTCACTCGACACCAACTTTCAGGTGGTGAACAATCAATGGCAGCGTTGGCGCTTATCTTCGCGATTCAAGATTATGACCCCAGTCCATTCTATTATTTCGATGAGGTTGACCAGAATTTAGACGGCTATAACGCAGAACGGATTGCGTTGATGTGTAGAGAACGCAGTAAGCGTGCTCAATTCATCATGGTAACACTTCGGAAGGTTTCCTTACGACTCGCAGATCACCACATTGGGATTACTCACGGTGGCGACGGATGCAGTCGCCGAATCGTCGACTTTGACCGAGACCAAGCCATTGCTCTCGGAGAGCAAGCCCTCGCTGAGGCTGAAAAGGCAGAACAAAAGGTCCGTTCACGCATTGAAGAAGCTTCTGCTGCTGCACATGATATGCCTGAAGTACCCGAACCATTACCTACGCCAAACAGTCTTGGTGGATTGCTCAACCATATGACTGCTGATGAGGGCGATGATGTCCAAAAGCCAGAGACTGGCACTGGGCTAACTGCACTTTCCGAGCGAACTGCAGATTTGACAGAGGATATTGAAGAATATGCCGAGGTTGCTCAAGCAATTCAAGCTGTGGAAGCCGAAGAGCAGGCATCTGAATCCGCCGATGCGGCCGTAGAATCCGAGGAAGAAACAGTTTGAGGTGATATCGATGGCTGAGCAACAATCGGGATTGGACAAATGGTTTCTTCGCCAAGACGTCATTGACCAATTGTTGGCATCGGGTGAAGAATCACAAGAAGCGGCTTTGTTTGGTGACAAAATCATGGCGATTGCCGAGACTGAAGAAGCGGAACATCAAACGCTCATCGACCCTTTCGATCGTTCAGTCGCTCTGGTGTTGTCGCTGGTTAGAGAAGAAGGTCTTGACGCATGGAATATTGACCTCTCAAGTTTCTTGAAGGTTTTCACAGCCAGGGTAAAATCTGAAGCAGCCACTCTTGATTTACCAGCATGCGGACGTTTGATACGCCTTTCATGGGAGGTACTTCATCAACAAGCTGAAGATTTGTTTGACAGGGTTCAATACATCGATCATGAAGATGAATGGGACGATGGCCTCGGCTTTGGTTGGGAAGCGGATTACAATGATGAAGACTTTTTCTTTACCAATTCAGTTCTTCAGGGAAGTGCGGATGAGATTCTCCCCGACCTTCTCGAAAATCGAGTTCGTAGAGATGAAGGTCGTCCAGTGACCTTGGTTGAATTGCTTTCAGCATTCAAAGATGCATCTGATGACGCTGAAAATCTACGCTTACGCGAAGAAAACAGATTGGCTCATGAAGAGGAATTGAAGGAATATCTTGCAGATGTTGGGGGACGAATGCATAATGAAGACCTTGAAGGTGATATCAAACGATGCTGGCAAGCCCTTCGCACATCTTGCCTTGAATCCGGTCAGACCAAGGTTCCTGTTCTCAAAGTGATGGAAGAACTCAAACCAATTCTCGAACAGGCATTTGGTTCAGTTCCTGAGGGCTATGATGACGAGGCGAAGGTTGCGTCGTTCATCGCTGGACTTTTCCTTACTCACAGAGGCTTTGCCTCGATAACCCAAGACGATGTCCCCGATGGTGTAATCTTCCTTGAAGATTCATGGCCTCAATTGGAAACCTTTGAGGAAATTAAAGACCTGATCGAAAGCCAACAAGCAGAGGAAAATGAGCGGATTCAAGCGCAAGATTCAGGTTCAGTTCGTCACGCTAAACTTCGTGCTGAAAAGGCTCGTCTTGCAGAGGAATCTGCGTTGCGCAAAGAAGAGAGATTACTCGCTAAACAACAAAAAGAACAGGCCGTTTTACCGGTCCAAGAAATCAAAGACATTGAAGAACAGTCGTATGACAACCATGAATGGTTGGTTGAATGAGAGGGAAAAAAATGTCAGAAGTACCGGTAGATACACTGTTGGAAGCCACTCTTTTCGGTGCTGGGCGTTCGATGAGCGTCTCTGAACTCTCTACAGCGCTTGGCTATGATGAAGATGAGATGTTGGATTCCCTGTATTCTCTTCGTTCAACCCTCAAGCGTCGCAGAGGCGGCGCTTTACAGGTTGCAGAAGTTGGCGATCGATGGGCCATAGAAGTCAAACCAGACATTGCAAGTCACCTACCAAAAGGAACCAAAACAGAAATCCCTCAGAAACTTCTCAAAGCAGCAGCACTCATCGCTTATCATCAACCTATGCCGCAATCACGCCTCGTTGAATTACTCGGTCAGAAGGCTTACGATTATGTCCGTGAATTGGCTCAATTAGGTATGGTTGACCGACGAAAAGATGGTAACACACGTCGTCTTTCAACAACACGAAGATTTTCCGAAATATTTGGATGTCCTTACACAGATCGCAAGAAGGTCAAGAAATGGTTCCGGGAACAGGTCAAAACGACGGGATTGTTCGATGGTATGGAAGACGCTGCCGTTCTCAAAGAAGAATCTGAAATCGATGGTTTGATTCAATCAACTTTGCCCATCGGTGAAGAAGAGTGAATTCACTCGTTACGGAGTTTTTCCAGTAATTCACCGACCAAGGTTTGCGTTTTCGGGCCTGAAACTTGTTGTAAGCGGGCGGCCACAATTTCGATTTCTTCACCAACTGCGCCAGCAGAAACTGCCATATTTCGTGCATGTAACTTCATGTGTCCTGCTTGTATCCCTTTGGTAGAAAGAGCTCGTAGCGCCCCGAGGTTTTGTGACAGACCGGCAGCAGCAATGATTCCAGCCAATTCCTGCGCTGATTCAACGCCAAGTATGGCAAGGTTTGCCTGAGCGACTGGATGGACCTTAGAGGCCCCTCCTACAGTCCCCACAGCCATAGGCGTCTCGATAGAACCGACCAAGTTACCCGCTTCATCCTTTTCCCACACAGTCATCGACCCGTAGTGATCATTATCGTAAGCAGCCCAAGCATGGCATCCTGCCTCGATAGCACGCCAGTCTTGTCCACATGCAACAGCCACGCTGCTAATGGCGTTCATAACGCCTTTATTGTGTGTGGCAGCACGAAATGGATCCGCCATTGCGAAGTGTTGAGCCTCAAGTATTCCTTCGATAACTGAAACACCATTTTCATACGTCCCATCTTCAGAGATTTCTTCCGGCGTGAAAACGGCTCGAACCCGAGCCAATCGGTGTGCTGCAAGGTTGGATAGGATTCGAAGGTGAACTCTGCCGCCAGTGATGTCTTCAAGTCGAGGGGCGATCAATTCCGCCATTGTGTTAACGGCATTCGCCCCCATTGCGTCTCGACAATCAACGACAATGTGAGCGATGAGCATTGGGCCGCTTAAGGAATCGATACATCGTGTTTCAATACGCTTACAGCCCCCGCCTAAACGAATCATCGTCGAAGGTAGGCTGTTGCACAATGCAATCAGTTCTTCGGCATGAGAAAGAACAGCTTCCTCTGCTTTTTTCCAATCACTGCATCCCAATATCTGTAATTGAGCTATCATCATTGGGGCATCTGAGTTGGTGTGGAATCCGCCGTTTTTCAAGCAACGTTTAGCCATATTTGACGCTGCTGCAACAACGCTGGACTCCTCCAGGCAGAAGGGAATCAGGTAATGTTTCCCATCAATGACAAAGTTCGTAGCGACGCCTACAGGGAGTGACATGGTGCCGATTACATTCTCGATCATGCGGTCTGCTGCTTCTTCACTCAGGGCTCCGCAGGCTTCGAGTGCAGCGATTTGTTGCTCGTTAAGGTCGGTCATTTCAGCGACAATTTGTCGACGTTCAGCGACGCTGTGTCGGAAAAAACCACTCAAACGACTGTTTTCGACCGGCATATCATCACGTCCAGTTGCTTCCACGTGCCCTTACATCATCAAGCAATCGGCATTATCGCCTTCAAAGAGTCATTCTTCAAGTATGAGGGCGATTCACTGATTCTTGTTTTTTTAACGGGTTTAACGCTTTATTTAACGCGTTAAAAATACGTTAATAGTGTGTTAAATTGATTTTCTAAAAGTTGACGGCTTCGAGATTAACATGTCCTAACGCCTCTCCAAAGCTCCACTTTACACTCAAAGATGAAATACCCAAAGGTGATTGCTTGCATCATGCGAATAGTTGGAAAAGAAATGGACCTACCCCCACTTGATGCGAACCCATTTTCGACTTTAGCCCTGGAAACGAGTGATTCAAACCTCTTAGTTGGGCGACAACACACGTTTCGAGTCCTTTCTCAATACATACAATTCCGTTCGGCGAGACGTATTTTACTCGTCGGTGAGCACGGTTCAGGGAGAACCTCACTGCTGCGCTGTGTGTCGAAAATGGCGCCAATTTCAGTTCATATCGACCACATACCGCCGCGAGATGCAGGCCTCAATTTGTTGAAAGACATTTACTCCCGTTTCGTGAACTCGACCGTTCCTGAAAACCGCAATGAACTCACGAGGAAAATACTTGAAGCGTCGCAAAGTTATACCAAGGAACTACCGTTGATCGTTATTGATGCATCAACGGTTGATATTTCTGCTTTAAACGTGGCATTGAGAGACACTTTGCCAACCCTTGAACGTATCCAGGCTGTCATTGTCATCGTTTTAGAGACGAAGGATAAGACGATGCTACATGAATCAATTTTACAAAAGTTGGACCAGATGAAACCCTTGGCAAACCTCGAATTAGAGGAAGTTCAACTTTTGGTAGAACGTCGTATTGAACAGTCGACAGGTCAAGCGTTTCAATTTGCCAGGGAAGATGCTCAGCACCTTTTGGAGCAAACCTCTGGACTACCTTCGGCTGTGATTCGGGTAATGCGCGATGCTCTTGATCATGCCAAAATGTCACAATACACCTATGTTGAACCGCAATACACATCTCAAACTCCCGTTTCAGAACCACTTTTCAATCCATCTCTGTTTGAGACATCTCCTCATTCATCGCTTGAATCGGTATTCTCACAGCCCCCCGAAGTACCTCATTCGTCTGTTAAAGAGCCAGATGAGGATGAGCAAGCGTTGCAGATCGAACAAGATATCAAAATAATGGAGCGTCTCGAAGATATCAATTTCGACCTTAACTTGGATCAGTTGAATGAAGACCAAGACAATCAAGAGGAATTGAAGGTATTAGAGTCGGTTGAAGACATGCAGGAAGGTTATGGAGCGGCACCAGCGATTGCCAAGCCTGATGTGATGGAAAGGCCACCACTGGATGAAATCACGCCCGCAGGCATGACTGGGCTGTTTTCTCGCAGTCGTTCTTTTCTTGATATGGAACAGGATGATGCACCACAAGCAAACCTGGTGGAAAAGGATGAAGGCGTCGAACTCTGGGAAGACCCTTCACTTCTCCCTCCTGAAGAAGTTGAAGACGAAATCAGCGAGGAGGATTCGGCTTTCCTGCTTCATGATGAAGTCGGTTTTATGGAAGCTGAATTTGAAGATGTTGAATTCGAACAAATACATGAGGATGCTGGACGCACGAATAATGATTTAGAACTCGATTTTGACGCTGTGCCGGTTGCAAGTGGTCTCTTGAGTGAGTTGGCAGGTATGGTTCCGGTGATGAAAGCACTGCAATTGGCAATAATGACTCCTGATGAGAATGGAAATGCGATTCAGAGGAGAAAACTCGTAGAAGCACTCGAAGCCTTCCAGCGTAAGCCCAGTGGTAAAAAACAAGATTATGCTCTGAATGCTGCGGTTTTATCTGCATTAACCAGTCACGAGATTGCAATAATCTCGATAGCCCACTATCGAAGGTACTCCCCATCAGATGAAGAATTACTCCAACAACTGAACATTAAACGTGCACGACTTTCTCAAATCAGTAACCGATTGTTAAAAGCAGGCGTTCTGAGTGTTCGCACGCTCGGTCGTAATCGTTATTATGAACTCACACAGGCAGCTCGTGCCCAATTGATTGCCTGGAATGTAATTGGAGGTGAAAACTGATGTCATGGTCGATTACTTGGTCTTGGCAGGCACCTCATCGTATTGCTGCTTTAGCACCTGTTGAAGGTGGTATGGTCGTGAGCAGTGGCCTTGACTTGTTGATGATTGAAGCGGATGGAAGCATCCGTTGGAAAGTTGAATTACCATTCAAAGCACATTGTGCTCAAGCCAATAACGGCGTTTTGGGAATTCTTGCTGCACATGGTTTCTACGTTCTTTCAACTTCAGACGGTGCAATGTTACATGAGGGCCGTTCAACGACAGGCGGCTTTACCGAGATTCTCGCACGTCCTGGAGGCGGGTGGATTCTCTCTGGGCGTCAAGGACACCTTCACCTGTTTACGCACGAAGGAACAGGCCTTCGTCGCCTCGACAGTGGAAAAGTTCGACGTTTACTCGGTTGGCTTGACCGTGAACATATGATGTGGCAAGACTCTGAAGGAAAACTTTGGTGTGCCCGTCTTGCCCAGAGTGATCAAAAGCGGGTCCTTGAAGACCGAGTTTGGAGCTGGGTGACGCCACTGATGAACGGCAGAATACTCATGCAGTCCAGCGACGGGGGGATTTGGGAGGGAGTACCTCATCCCTTCGGATGGGATTCTTTGGAGCGAATCGAATATGAATCCCTTGAGCCTATGGAAGGTGTTCGAAGCGCTGATGGATGGTGGGTACTGGGCATTGAAGGACACTTGCATCATCTTTCAGCCCATGCTGAAAACGAAACTCCATCATTGCTCGGGGAATCAATGAATCTCGGTGACTTGCTCATTGGATTAACACCTGATACGATGGTTACGGCAACCCGAGAGGGATTGATTCGCCGTTGGTCCGCACCTCATTTAGCTCAAGCCGAACGCCAAGGCCGATACAAGGCCGCTGCGGAAGCCGCACTTGCGAAGAATTGGGAAGAGAGAAAGGCATTGTTCGTTCGGGCGCAGACTGCAGAAGATGAAGGACGGTTGTCCCGGGCAGTGGAACTCTATGGCGCACTCGGCCGATCAGAAGACGTTCGTCGCCTGTTAAAACGCCAAAAGATC
>CALCOP010000129.1 GCA_937897365.1 uncultured euryarchaeote | reverse complement strand
TCTTTACGATATGCCCGCTGAAATCTTTAACCCAGCTCTTGCTGCGCGACTCGAAGAAACACAAAGCGTTTCGACACCTCAATGGGCTGAATTTGTGAAAACTGGTGTAGACCGAGAACGGCCCCCTTCACAGGAAAATTGGTGGTTCCTACGTTCTGCCGCAATTCTTCGCAAAGTTGCGAGAGAAGGTCCAATTGGTGTCACACATCTCGCTCAAGCATTCGGTAGCCGCAAAGATAACGGTGTTGGACCTAATACTCCAGGTGTTGCTTCACGACACATTATTCGCACGTCTCTTCAACAACTGGAAGAAAAAGGACTTGTCGAAAAGGTGCCTGGACGAATCGTCGAAGATGAAAATGGTGATCAACTCCAACTCTACAAGGGCCGCTCAATTACAGCTGCTGGTCACAAGATGATTGACAGTGTGGCGCATGAATGCCGCCCACTTGCTGAAGAACAATACCCTGGACTCTCCAAGTATTGAAGGATGTGAATGAGGTGACAAGCATGGTTTCGACTCAAGATGATGAGTTAAACCAACTTCGCGAACATCGCCGTCTCGCTCTACAAAAGCAACTTGAGCAGCAGGCAGCGCAACAGGCAGATGCAGAGGTCAAAGCTCAAGAAGCACAAATTGCCTCACAAAACCTTGATGCTGCTATGAAGACTCTCCTTTCACCTGAGGCACGTTCGAGACTTTCTGCTATTTCCATGGTAACCCCTGAGCGTTCTCAAATGATTAAGCAAACAATCGTCCAACTTCATGCTGAAGGTAAACTTCATGCAATTATGACTGATGAGCAATTGAAGCAATTGCTTCTCTCCCAATCCAAGAGCCGCCGTAGTGCGTCCATCCGAAGAATCTGAGAAGGTGCTCGAACATGTCAAGAAATAAACCAGCAGCAAAAAAAATACGCCTCATGAAAGTGGGGAAGCAGAACAGGCGTGTCCCCGTTTGGGTCATGCTCAAGACCGACCGAAACACCGTGTCGCACCCAAAGCGACACCACTGGCGCCGAAGTAAGCTCCAACGATGAGGTGAATTGAATGGTACGTGCTAATGAATCCGAATTAACTGTCCCTCTACGCAAGGCGTGGAGTATTACTCGCTACAAGCGAGCACCTCGAGCAATCCAAATCATCCGCGAACATGTGATTCATCACTTGAAGGTTAGCGAAGATGAAGAAGTTTGGATTGACCCGAGCGTCAATGAACATATTTGGGCCCGTGGTATTGAGAATCCACCTCGCAAAATACGATTGCAGGTAACTCGCCACGATGAACCAGATATACCAATCGAAGTCAAATTGTTTGAGGAGTGAAGAATATGGGAAATATCAGACCAAGTTTTATCAAAATACGTGCAATTCATCTTGTTGAAGACCATGGTGACAAATTCACTGATGATTTCGATCACAACAAGAAAATGGTTCAGCAACTTACCGATGTTGAATCGAAAAAACTTCGCAACTGGATCGCAGGCTATGTCACGACATATCGCCAGCGCAGAGTCGACTGAATGAGGCGATGAAGTGCCTGTGCGTGTCAATTGGGACCGCACCCCTGTGTCTGTTCACCATGATTCGAAAAGTGTACTCGAATCCCTCATTTCTCACCTCAGAAATAATCACGGCATACGGAAACGCTCACTTGTAATGGCGGACAGAGAGGAAGGTGGATTTCTCTTCTTCCTTTACCAACCCTGCAACCCTCGTTGGATATTAGAATTCAATCCGCAAACCACACAATCTGAGGAGGAGTGAAGTTGGGTGATCGTCAAGGTCTGCCATTGCCAAAACGGACGTATTCGCTCCACATCGTACTTGTTGGAGCCTCTCACCCAGGCAATTTAGGGGCGATATGCCGTGGCATGTTGAACTATGGTTTTGAGTCCCTACGTTTGGTTAACCCGGTTTGTTCTCCTGATGATATTGAAGCTCGTAACAGAGCAAAACATGCAGGTCGTATACTTGATGCGTGCCAAGTGTACTCTTCAATCGAGGAGGCAACTTTCGATTGCTCTCTGACAGTCGGAACATCCGGAAAGCGAGAAGTGGGTACAAAAACGTCTTTTCGTCATTTCATGTATCCATGGGAATTCGCAGAACGTCTTGACAGTTTTACCGAATCCGTAGCTCTGATTTTTGGTGAAGAAGGAAAGGGCCTTTCAACAGGTGACCTTGCAACCTGTGATTTCCTCGTAACTCTGCCAACTTGGGAGGGCTATCCAATTGCAAATCTTTCACATGCGGTAAATGCATGCGTGTATGAACTCCATCGTTTTACAGTTCATTCGCATCAAGGCTCAGATCCTGCCTTGCCAAATATTGTTCCACTTGAGAGGAGTATCAATCCCACATTAAAAGGCATCATGAATCAAGGCATTCATGAGATGGGCCAATCACTTCCGGGTAATGCAGAACGTAAGCAGAGTTTTTCCCACAACCTTCGTCGTGCAATAATGCGTTCAATGCCGACTGAAGATGAAGCAACTCGACTGATTGGTGGTCTGCTTGATGCAACAACTGCGCTACAATTTGTCGAAGGTAATAATGAATGGAAAAGCCAACGACGGCGTAAAATCACTCCCACAGAAGAAGAATAATCATGGTACCCAAGATGCCACACTCTTGGGCGTTTCTCGAACATGCATTGCAACGAGTTTGAGTCGATTGCCATAGGCAGTAGTAATGTGAGGTTCTACTTGCTCAAAGGCCCACTTTGCGAGGTTTTCTGCGGTGGGGATAAATGGAACGACAACAGTTCTGTGCCCTTCTCCCATCGCAGCGCAAGCTTTCCGAGCTTTTTCATCACCCTCATACACGACAAATGCATGATCGACAATATCATGAACATGTGTCATGAGAATCTGGCTTACATCTGAAAAGTCCATGAGCATTCCTTCCTCACTTACCCCTGATTCAACGACCGTGTCGCCTTCGATTTCTGCTTCAAAACGGTAACGATGGCCGTGCATGTGTCGGCATTTGCTCTTGTGGTTTGGAACACGATGGCCAGTATCTGTTTCTACATATCTTCGAATACGAGTTGTCATTCTTCTCTCTCCTTGAAATCTATCGATGCTGAATTGATACAATATCTCTGGCCGCCAAATGCTCTTGGTCCATCGTTGAAGATGTGGCCTAAATGTGCATCGCACTTGGAACATTGGACTTCAATTCTTCGCATTCCGTGACTGTTATCTTGAATATGTTTGATTCCAGCGCGTGGATGTTCTGTGTGGAAGGAAGGCCATCCGCATCCGGAATCAAATTTCATCTCGGATGTGAAGAGGAGATGATTGCAACAAATGCAGTAATAATTACCACTTCTTTTTTCATCCCAATACATTCCGGTAAAAGCACGTTCTGTTCCGCTTTCACGCGTAACGTAATATTGCTCTTCAGTGAGTCGTTGACGATATTCTTTGTCTTTGTGTTGTTTTTCAACCATCAACGCATTGTTCAATACTTCATCCCATGATGTTTGATACTCGACGGG
This sequence comes from uncultured euryarchaeote, assembly GCA_937897365.1. Taxonomy (GTDB): domain Archaea; phylum Thermoplasmatota; class Poseidoniia; order Poseidoniales; family Poseidoniaceae; genus MGIIa-L1. Next base: position 4,361 of record CALCOP010000129.1, on the reverse strand, counting down.
ATCGACAAGGTCGAGTTTGTGGAATGCCAGGATGCGTTCAATATCAGCGCCACTCAACCCCGAACTTCGCCCTTCACTGTCTGGATTATAGGATGTGTTGGTATTTGCAAAAATGATGTCAAAATTGAGTCCGAGTGTATCTATTGCATTGAGTGCGTCTTTCAAGATGGTAACTTTATCACCATCAAGATATGGTAATGCAAAAGAAATATTTTCACTCTCCCAATTGCCGATTGCAAATGCATGTTCGAGAGCCTGATAAAACTCAGGTCTGCAATCAGGATATATTTCATGGTCACCTGAATGAACGCCAAGAGCAATCTCAACATTACAATTTTCTCGATAGGCCACAGAGAGAGCATACCCGTATACGATGGAGGCAAAGATGGCATTTCTATTCGGTACGACCGTTGATTTCATTTGTTCGGCCTCATAGTGTCCCTCCGGTATATTCTCTCCACCTTCGATCAGTGAGCTTTCAAAAAGCATCATGGCGCTACTCAAATCAACAATGTGGTGAGCAACATCGAGGTTTTTGGTCGCAAGATATTTGATATTCAATTGGGCACGTTCGAGCTCAATGTTGTGTTTTTGGCCGTAGAGGTAAGAGATGCAATCAACTTGGTACCCGTCCGCTAAAAGACGCATCAACAGTGCAGTTGAGTCCATTCCACCCGAAAGTGCCATCACTGCTCGCTTCATCAGTCAATCCCCATCCATTTGTGTGTCTGTAGGCTCAGTCTCCAAGGTGGTGATTGCTTGACGATGGATTCAGTTAAGGCGAAATTTTTCCCATTCCATTCAACGGACTCGGTATCGATGTAACAAGGTTGCAAAAAATGGTGAGTAAAACCATCGAGAAGTTCATCATAGAGTGAAAGATCTTGTCCGACATAGACGCATTTGAGTTCATCACCTGTTTTCTGGCGAATATTCACACTCGGATACATTTGGTCTTTTGGTGATATGCAAATCCAATCCAGAAGCCCCTCAGGTATTACAATCGTACCATTTGATTCACATGAGAGTTGATATCCACGTGCTTTGAATAAGCGATGAAGCGGCCATAAATCATTCAGCATAGGCTCCCCACCAGTAAAAATTATCCTCTTTGAAGGATATTTCAAAACCTCAGCCAATATGTCAACAGCGGCCATTTCTTCGTATTTTTCGAAATCGGTATCGCACCATTGGCATTGGAGATTGCACTTTCCAAATCGAATGAATATGTGTGGAATCCCAGCATGCACCCCTTCGCCTTGCACGGAGTGGAAAATCTCGACAATTTTGTAGACCATGGCGAGGTCTGAAGCTGAATCCACTGGGTGTGTACCAGATAATTCGCATGACGAAGCCATCAAAATAAACACCTCACAGCGGCCGTGATTGAAGAAGTTGCATTAACTCTTGACGTGGTTCTGCTTTGTCGAAAAACACACCGCGCATTGCTGATGTTGTCATCACAGAGTTTTGCTTTTTCACACCCCTACATCGCATACAACCATGAGATGCTTCGATGATGACTGCAGAACCAAGAGGTTTGAGATATGTTTCAAGATCGTCAGCGATACCTTTGGTGATTCGCTCTTGATTCTGTAAACGATGAGCGTGTGCATCGACAATTCGAGCCAATTTGCTGATTCCTACGATTCTATCAATTGGAATGTAAGCGACATGGGCTCTTCCACTAAAGGGCTGTAAGTGGTGTTCACAAGTAGAGTGGAACTCAATGTCTCTCAAGAGTACGATACCATCATAACCTTCACCATTGAACGTCGATTGCAGAAGTTCTTCTCTGTCCTCCTTATAGCCTGAAAAAATTTCATCCCAAGAATCTATGACTCTCTGGGGAGTTTTCTTGAGCCCTTCACGCTGCGCATCCCCCTCAAGATACTCGAGAAGTGTTTTCACAGCATTTTCCGCTTGATTCTTCGTAACCACATCATCACTTCCTTCCATGCCGAGCATCGATTTCATCCAATTGGTCGAGAAGTTTTCTACATGCAGTACGCACTGCATCTGCTAAACTGACAAACTTGTGCTCATCGCCAACATGCTTACGCAAGTCTTCGACCAGTTCGGATGGCATATCCAACGATATCTTGGGCATACCCGCGCCTCATGGCAACCACATATAAGTATTCGCAGAGTATTATTGCAGTAATACTGATGGTGCCGTAAAAACGGATGTATTCATCTCGATGAAAGCCAATGTTCAAAGAACCCCTTCGGTGCCATGAGTACAATGACTAGTCGTGCTGATGAAGCCTTTGCCCATCTTGAGAGTCTACGAAACCCCTCAGTTCACCGCGACACCATTGGGCTCAAAGACTCAGTCATACATCAATTCTTATCACATGACGAGGGTCTTTCACAAGCAATAACCGAAGCAGTCGCACGCAAAAAGACGCTTGCTGATGAGTTTGGTCCTGATATGATGACTCTGCCTGAATCCGAATTAGTGAAAATTCTCCAATCCGACTACATCAATTTCTACCCACCTGCGACCGTTAATCCGTATGTGGCGCTTGCTGCTCGTGGTCCTTGGATCATTACCACTCATGGCGCTGTCCTTCATGACAATGGTGGCTACGGTATGCTTGGTAGTGGGCATGGACCTACTGATGTCATCTCCGCAATGTCGGGCAACTGGGTTATGGCCAATGTAATGACTCCTTCGTACAGTCACAAGCGTCTTGCAAATCGCCTTCAACGTGAACTTGGCCACACACGCGGTTCTTGTCCGTTTACCCGATTCATATGCATGAACAGCGGTTCTGAATCCGTGACGGTAAGTCTCAGAATTGCGGATGTGAATGCACGAAAGCACACGGGGCCTGGCGGTCGCCACGAAGGAAAAAAAATCATGTTGATGGCAGTGGAAAAAGCCTTCCATGGCAGAACTGACCGACCTGCTCAAATGTCTCATTCCTGTATGGACGCCTATGATAAAAACCTTGCAACCTTCCGCGACCGAGAAAATCTTATTCTTGTTCCTGCCAATGATGTTGCTGCACTCGAGGCTGCATTTGCCAAGGCAGAAGCTGATAACCAATTCATTGAATTGATGGCTATCGAGCCCGTGCAAGGTGAAGGTAACCCTGGAGCATGTGTCGAGCGTTCATTTTACGATGCAGCTCGACGATTGACTCATGAACATGGTTCCATGCTTCTTGTTGACTCGATTCAAGCTGGTATTCGCGGCCAAGGTTGCCTTTCAGTTATCGATTACGAAGGTTTCCAAGATGCAGAATGCCCTGATATGGAAACATGGTCGAAAGCATTGAATGCCGGCCAATATCCTCTTTCCGTATTAGGATTGAATGACCGTGCTGCCGAAAATTATGTCGTTGGCATATATGGAAATACAATGACGACGAATCCTCGTGCACTGGAAACCGCATGTGCTGTATTGGATCTCATAACACCCGAATTGCGTGAAAACATACGCGCACGCGGTGATGAGTTCGTTGAAAAATTATATTCTCTTGCTGTTGAAATGCCTGGAATTATTACACAGGTTCAAGGTACTGGTTTGTTACTCAGTGCAGAACTACAGTCGAAAAAATACCCGGTTGTTGGTTTTGATGCTGTTGAAACATGGTGTAGAAAACACGGCCTCGGCGTTATTCATGGCGGAACGAATGCTCTTCGTTTTACCCCACACTTCGGTCTTACATCTGCTGAAATCGATTTGATTATTGATGTTGTTCGGGATGCTTTGCAGCATTTTTCAAATGCTTAAGACAACGAGGTCACAATGTCTTCACGGCTGAATTGCTTTGACGCATAGTAAGCAGCAAGGCTTGCATAAATGACTGATGAGAATGCCCAAATGAGAACATGTTCCGTAATAACTCGGTTCATGAGGAGTTCTCGCAATGCCAACAAAATATTGACGACCGGAATGGCAAACCAGAAACCTTCGATTCCATCCAGGTTGATGACTTGTGTGAACAGTGCGGGGAAGAGGATGAGCATCAGAGCAGGAGCAAGAATGGAGCCTGCCTCTTTCACGCTGTGTGAACGCATTGCCAAAGCGAGTTCAAATGCAACAACCATTATTGCAAACAACATGATTGACAAGACGATGAGGGCAATTGAAATTACTGAAAGTTGTGGTACTCCGATAAAGCTTGAAGATGCAAGGTATCCAATGGCAAAGAGTAATCCGAATATCTGTAGCAAAACACCCACTCCTGTAATCGTTGCTACTGCTAACCATTTGCCAAAGAGGAGTTCCATCCTTGTGCAAGGCAAGCAGAGTAGAGCCTCAAGGGTCCCACGTTCACGCTCACCGGCAGTCATATCGATTGAAGGCTGTATTGCACTTGAGTAGGTCCAGATTGCAAGTACCAGCG